>JAIRJU010000232.1 GCA_031260485.1 Pseudomonadales bacterium
GGCCTCAAACCGATGAGGACTGGGACCGACCTCTCCAGTGCAGTGGTAAGTTCCCTCCAGGCAAGAATGGAAGAGTGTGGAAGAGAACACCTACTCACTGCTTGAGGAGTCTGTGTGGACTGTTCCTCATTCGGGACCGTCGAGCGCCATGGATGGCGCGAGCCGAGCCCTACATGGATGTACTTGCGGGCGTGTCCCGAATGAGGAACAGTCCACACAGACTCTTACTGCAATCTTAGCTAGCCGCCCTCTCTGTTGCGCTCTTCACAAATTTTTCACCCCATACTGACAACTCTTGCACACCCGCTGTAGCATCCTGAGCCCAGGATGGAGGGACTCATGCAAATACTGGTGGTTGAAGACAACCGCGACATCGCCGAAAACATCGCCGACTATCTCGAACCGCTCGGCCATACGCTCGACTTTGCCGCCGATGGCCTCACCGGACTGCATCTCGCCGTTACGCAGCGCTTCGACGCCATCGTGCTCGATGTCATGCTGCCGGGCATCGACGGCATGGCGCTGTGCCGCAAGCTGCGCGAAGAAGCTGGCGACACCACACCCGTGCTGATGCTCACCGCGCGCGATCAACTCGACGACAAACTCGCCGGCTTCCGCGCCGGCAGCGACGACTACCTCGTCAAACCCTTCTCGGTGCGAGAACTCGAAGTGCGCCTGCAAGCCTTGGTGAAACGCGCCAACCCGCAAGCGCGGCACAAAGTGCTGAGCGTCGCCGATCTCGACTTCAACGCCGATACCCAGCAAGCGCACCGCGGCGGAATGCTGCTCGACCTCAACCCGATTCAACGCAAGCTGCTCGAGTTGCTCATGAGCAACAGCCACCGCGTCGTCACCCGTGAAGAACTGGAACAGCACATCTGGGGCGATACTCCGCCCGACTCCGATGTGCTGCGCACGCACATTTACAGCCTGCGCAACGCCATCGACAAACACTTCGACCTCAAGCTGCTGCACACCGTGCACGGCTCCGGCTATCGCCTGTATGACGCGCGTTGATTCCTGGCGCCTCAACCTCAAGCTGCGCATCATTTTGGCGCTGGTGCTGATCACCACCACCATGAGTTCGCTGTTCGCCTACGGCGTGCTGGAGATCAAGTCCAAACTGGAGGCCGCGGTATTCGGCGAAACCGTGCGCAACCAGCTTCATGCCTTGCAGCTCGAGCGCGAAGCGGGCACCTATGACGCCTCGCACTTGTTTAAAAACTGGGCGTTCTATTTCGATGCCAACCTGGCGGATTTACCCCCACACCTGACCCAGGTTAAACCCGGCGGGTATCACAGCGTTCTCATCGACCGCCATTATTACCAGGTGGAAGTGAGCGAGGATCAGGCCGGCAACCCGCTGGTGCTCACTTACGACATCACCTTCTGGGAACACCAGGAGCACGAGGTGCTGACCTTGCTGGCCTACAGCATCGGCATACAACTTCTGGCCGCCATCGTGCTCGGCTGGCTGGCCTCGCGCGCCATTTTGGCGCCAGTACATACCTTTACCCAGCGCCTCGCCGCCATCGACCCACGGCAACGCCAGGTGCGCATCGCGCAAGACTTCAAAGGCAGTGAAATCGGCTTGATCGCCACCGCCTTCGATCACTATCTGGCGCGGCTCGATCGTTTCGTGGAACGCGAGCGCTTCTTCACCGCCGCCGCCAGCCACGAATTGCGCACCCCTTTGTCGGTGATGATCGGCGCGCTCGACATCCTCGACAACGCCGCGCTCGATGGCCCCACCGCGCGTGCGCGCCTGCGCCTGCACCGCGCCTGCACCGAGATGAAAGCCTTCATTGAAGCCGCGCTGCTCTTGGCGCGTGAAGACAGCACCACCATCGAAGAAGAACCGCGCTGCGACGTGCAACGCCTGATCAACGATTTGCTGGAAGATCATCAAGCCACGATCAGCGCGCACCACATCACGATCGAACGTTCCACATCAGATGATCTCATCCTGGAGTATTCCCCCAGTTTGCTGCGCATCGTGCTCGGCAACCTCTTGCGCAATGCCATCGAGCACACGCACGATGGCCGCATCGGCATACAGCTTTCCTCCCGCGCGATCAGCATCGAAGACAACGGCAGCGGCATCCCCAGTGCCGATCTGCCGCGCGTATTCGAGCGCAGCTACACCACCAAGCAAGATGGCAACGGCCTTGGCCTCAACCTGGTCAAACGCATCTGCGACCGCTTCGGCTGGCGCATCGAATTTCAAAGCGAATTGGGCAAGGGCACGCGCGTTACTTTGCTGTTTACCTCTTAGCGCGGCATTGATTCAGACGTTCACCGTTTGAGTCGTCCCTCTCCCCCAGCCCACCCTCACCATAAACACAACTGCCCCTCGCCCGCTTGCGGGAGAGGGGTTGGAGAGAGGGCATTCATGCTTACTGTCACTCTCGTAAAATTTTACCTATCGTTCTAAATAACTGAATTTAGCCAACCTATCCTCTTAAGGTTTTACCAAGCAAAACCTAAGACTACCTTAAGATGTATATAAGGTGCCCTTAATCGCGATCCAGCATCATGCTATCCGCCTGAGTTCAGGGAGTTTCACCTGTTGTGCTCCGCGTGGAGGGAACCGCGCATTTGCTAGCTGTCAGCGTTTATCTTTCCCGCGCTGGCAGCTTTTTTTTCAAATGGATTTCATGCGGTTTTCGTGGTGGTTTTTTCACCACTTTTGTTTTCTCACCACTGTTGTTTTCTCACCACTTGGAGGTGGTATGTCTCAAATCCTGTTTACTCTTCCGCGCCCTTGGCGGCGCGCGCTTGCCGGATTCGCCACCTGCGCAGCGCTGACGAGCATCGTGACGCCAGCGCAAGCAGTGCCCAGTTTCGCACGCCAGACCGGCATGGACTGCGCAAGCTGCCACATCGGCAGCTTTGGGCCGCAACTGACCCCCGCGGGTATGCGCTTCAAGATCGGCGGCTATACCGACACCGACGGCAAGAGCGGCAAGATTCCGCTGTCTGGCATGGCGATCGCGTCGTTCACACGCACCGCCGAAGACCAAGAACCTGAGGATAATATCAAGGCAAACAACAACCTGAAGTTGGATGAAGCGGCGCTGTTCTTCGCTGGCCGCATCACCGATTCGATCGGCGGTTTCGCGGAGATTGGCTACGACGGCATCGAGAAAAGCGTGGCGCTGGGCGGCATCGACTTCCGCTTCGCCCGCGCCGTCGATATGGGCGGCAGCGATGCCACGTTCGGTATTTCCGTCAACAACACACCGTCGATCCAGGATCCGTTCAACACTCTGCCCCATTGGAGCTTCCCTTACTTGTCCTCGCCTGTGGCTTACGGGACGGGCGGCGCCGCCTCGTTCATCGGCGACGGTTTGGCGGAGCGAGTGCTCGGCGCCGTCGGCTATGCCAGCTATGGCAATCTGTACGGGGAATTGGGCAGCTATGGCTCGCTCTCGCCTTCGCTGCAAAACAAACTCGGCCATGGCCGGGATTACCAGCGCCTGAGCATGGGCAGCAATGCCTACTGGCGCTTGGCCTGGATGCAGGATCTCAAGGCGCAGGCTTTCCATGTCGGCGTGTTCGGCTGGTCGGCCAGCGTGGAACCCGATCGCACCGTGGCCAGCCCCAAAGATCGCTACCGTGATCTCGGCATAGACGCGAGTTATCAACTGCTGGGAACGCGCGAGCATGTCGTCACCGTCAATGGCGCTTATGTGCGCGAGCGGCTGACCGATATGGAGAACGAACAGTCCACATTGCGTGAAACCCGCCTCAATGCGTCTTACTACTATCAGCAGACCTGGGGCGCCAGCCTTGGCCATTTCGCTACCTCCGGTTCCGATTCGGCGGCGGCTACGCGCGGGCAAATGTTGCAACTCGATTGGACGCCCTTCGGCAAGGAAAACGCCCGCGTGCCCGAGGGCTTGAGCTGGGCCAACCTGCGTGTGGGCTTGCAGTACTGGAACTACAGCCGGTTTGAAGGCGTCAGTTCCGGCGCCAGCGATCACAACACCACCTACCTGTTTACCTGGCTGAGTTTCTAATCAACTCAACGCGCAAAGGAGTTCGCCATGAATAGATCTTGCATCCGTAGCCGTTTCCTCTGTGGCGCCGCTCTCGTGGCCTTGGCTGCCAGCGCCAATGCCCAGGTGAGCGGCAATGCCCAAGCGAACGGCTATGTCCAAGCGAACGGCAATGCCCGCAAAGGCGAAGACGTTTTCACCACCAACTGCGGCGAATGCCACAGCGCCAGAGAGGGCCGGGATAAACGCGGGCCGTCTCTTTATGGCATGGTGGGCGCCACGGCAGGGCAGAAGGCTGGTTTCAAGTATTCCGATGATCTCGCCGCCAGCGGGATCGTCTGGGATGCCGAGAACCTCTCGCGCTATCTCGCCAATCCGCGCGCCCTCGTGCCAGGCAGCAAAATGAAATTCGACGGCTTGGCCAATGCGCAGGAGCGTGCGGATGTGATCGCCTACATCGCGACGCTTGGCGCGCATTGATCGGGTTTTGTAATCAATAGATCAATACTCGCAGCGCTTCCCCTCAATCCCGCACCGAGCAATCGGTGCGGTTTTTTTTGTTCTGCACGGCACGGCGTGAATAGACAGTTCCAAAACCTGCCACTATCATGACTCTCTCTTTGTTCAGAGGAGTTGGTCATGATACCTGCGCGTCGTTTGCCTTTGTTGCCACTCACGGCTTGTGCTTTAACGCTGGCCTTGGCCGTACCACTTGCCTGTGCCCAACCGGTGCAACCGGGCGTGTTGCCCGAAGGTGAAGGGCTGACACTGGTACAAACGGTCTGTTTTTCTTGCCACTCCGCGATCAACATCACCGGTTCCGCTGGCTACGACAGCGCCGCACGCTGGCAAGAGGTATTCGGCGCCATGATCACCTTGCCCGCCGCGCAGGCCAGCACCATCGGCAACTACCTCGCCGCACACTTTCCGGCGCGTCCTGGCCAAGCGCCCACGCTGGTGACAGGCGATACCAAAATCGACATTCAAGAATGGCTGGCGCCCACACGCGGGCAGCGTGTGCGCGATCCGGTGGAAGCGCCTGATGGCTCCATCTGGTGGACTGGCATGTGGGCGTCGCTGGTGGGGCGTCTTGATCCCGCCACGGGCGCCATGGAGGAATACCATCTGCCCTTTACCGCGCGGCCGCACAGCATCGTGCCGGATAAGGAGGGCAATATCTGGTATACCGGCAATAACAACGCCACCATCGGCAAGCTTGATCCCAAAACTGGCGAAATCACACAATACCCAACGCGGGCCAGTGATCCGCACAGCGCTGTCTTCCATCCCAATGGCGATCTGTACTTCACCGCACAAAACAGCAACATGCTCGGGCGCCTCAATCCCAGAACCGGCGAGTTGAAGGAAGTACAAACCGAAGCGCGCCCCTATGGCATCAAGGTGGCGCGCAACGGCACGCTGTGGGTCGCTTACAACGGCACCAACAAGATCGGCGCGATGGATCCGGAAACGCTGCAAGTGCGCTATTACGAACTGCCCAACGCCGCCTCGCGCGT
>JAIRJU010000264.1 GCA_031260485.1 Pseudomonadales bacterium
AAGCTCAGAGCATTCATTGCCGATGAACTGCGCGCCTGGGAGAAAATTTTCCCCAATGAATTGTGGGAAGAATTCGCGCGCTTGGTGTACTGGTCGGGCAATCTGCTGCCGCGCCCCAGAGGCTGGGGCAAGCTCGTCACCGAGTTGATTTATGAAGCGCTCGATGCACCGACGATGGAATACCTCAGAGCGAACACGCCGGAAAGCGGCGCTCGCTGGGGGCGGCAACTTGCCGAAAATCCTGGTGTGAAACAGTTGGTGTCGCGCTGCTACGAAGTGATCGGCATGGCGAGAATCTGCCGGGACATGCCAGGATTGAAGCGGAAGGCGGCGGAGCATCACGGCAAAGCAGAGATTCAATATACCTTGAATCTATCCCGCGCTGCCTGAACGGCTGGTTGGCGCGGTGCCCGCGCCAACCATTGCTTCACTTAATAGTTACAAAAAAGTGAAAAAAAGTGTCCAGTCCTGAAATAGGTTGACACCCATTTCACTCAAAACGCGCCCGGTGCACTGCATCGGGCGTTTTGCATTGGAGCGACAAGTGTGGCCGCTCATGGTTGTAGATGGCGATGGACTCCTTCACCATCTTCCGCGCCTGCGCAAGGTCTTTGGGGCGATGCAGCAGAAACTCGGTTTTCAGAATGCCATTGACCCACTCCGCCAAGGCATTCTGATAACAGTCATAGCCATCCGTCATGGAGCACTGCACCCCATGACGTTCATGCAACCGCTGATAGCTGCGCGCGCAATACTGCACGCCACGGTCAGAGTGATGGATCAGTGGCAACGTGCTGTTTCTTTGTTTCAGCGCCTGCCGGAAGGCCTTGGCCACATCGCGTGCCTGCAAGCTGTCATGCACGTGGTACCCGACAATCTTGCGTGAATACGCATCCGTCACCAGGCTGAGATACCCCACCCCGTCTTGCGTCGGCAGGTACGTAATATCCGCCACCCATACCTGCTCTGCCCGGCTTGGCGCCACCTGTTCCGGCCCCGGCTTGAGCAAGTTCGGATGGCACCGGAAACGGTGATGGCTGTGCGTCGTCTTGTGATACGCCCGTAACCGGCTCACCAGCAAGCGATGTGCGCGCAACAGGGTGAACAGCCTGTCGCGTCCAATAGACAATGGGGGATCCGCTTGAGCCTGCATCAGATGCCGCAATTTGCGCGTGCCGATGCGCGGCTGACGACGGCGGACATCCTGCACAAAATCTAGCACGCGCTGCTCCTTGTCATCTTGCTCCCGCTGACGACGGATGGCTTGATACCACGCCTGGCGGCTGATCCCCAAAAAACGACACGTCCCACTCACGCTCAACCCGGCAACGCAGTGTTGCGTGAGGACTTGCCGGGAGGCTTTTTTACCAACGACACCCCGTGGTCTTTCTCCAGCACCTCGACAACGGCTTTGAAGAACTGCGCCTTTTGCTCCGCCTCTCGCTCACGTTGCTGGGCTTGTACCAGTTGCGACTCCAACTCTTTGATACGTTGGTCGGGGCTGAGGGGACGATGGGGCATGGCGGTTCTCACGACATACGTAGCAGGAGTTCCGCCACTCCAGTCCTGGCGGCCATAACGACGTAACCAGACCAGCACCGTGGAACGTCCCTGAATACCGTAACGGCGTTGGGCGTCTTTGTAGCTTATTTCTCCCCGTTCCACTTGGTCAACGATGGTGTGTTTAAATGCCAGGGTGTAGTCACGCTGTGTGCGCTTAACTGATTGACTCATCTCTTCTTCCTCTCCTTTGAGGCAAGAAGGTGTCAACTCTATTCAGGACGGGTCAAAGCCCACAAAAAAGCCAGCACATTGTGCTGGCTTTTTCGAAATGGCGCACTCGAAGGGATTCGAACCCCTGACCCCCAAGTTCGTAGCCTGGTGCTCTATCCAACTGAGCTACGAGTGCGTGTTCGTTAGGAGGCGGGCATTCTCTTTGAAATGTGGCAGGGAGTCAATGTTTTGCTGCGCATCGGGTTATACAGAAGGGATGCTTTTTGAAAACTGGTGCGCAGCGCCAAAGTGAGCTGCAAGCCTCTGGTGGTCCCTGCGCTTTTACCAGGGGCGTCGAGCGCCATGGATGGCGCGAGCCGAGCCCTACATGGATGTACTTGCGGGCGCCCCCTGGTAAAAGCGCAGGGACCACCAGAGGCTCTTCTCAGTATTGGAGAGATCTCTTTCAAAGCTTCAAAGCATTTCGCTGACCCATGAGTCATAAATAGATGCGGCAAGC
The DNA here is from genome assembly GCA_031260485.1 of Pseudomonadales bacterium. Lineage (GTDB taxonomy): Bacteria > Pseudomonadota > Gammaproteobacteria > Pseudomonadales > Pseudohongiellaceae > CAILUG01. The sequence continues at coordinate 2,234 of JAIRJU010000264.1, forward strand.
GCGCCGCTGGTTTATCCTTGCCGCCGCTCAATTACCTCTCCTTGATCGCGCCGCGCGCTGTGCTGCTCGCGGGCGGCAAGGCGTTCTCATCTCCCTCACTGGAAAAAGCCGCCATGCGTGACCTGACTCAGGGCCCCGTAATGTCCACCCTCATCTCGCTGGCCGTGCCCACGGCGTTCGGCATGTTGTTTCAAACGCTCTACCTCTTGGTGGATCTCTACTTCGTGGCTGGCCTTGGTGAAGCCGCGATGGCTGGCGTGGGCGCGGCTAGTACTGTGATGTTCATGGTGATGGCGCTTACGCAGGTCTTGGGTGTGAGCACGGTGGCGCTGATGGCGCAGGCGGTGGGCCGCAAGGAGCAGGGTGAGGCGAATCGTGTGTTCAATCAGAGCCTGTTGATTGCCGTCTTCATGGCTGCGCTCACGCTGCTCTTGGGCCATGGTCTTGCCGATGTCTATATGCGCGGCATTGCCGCCGATGCCGCATCGAGCGCACAGGGCGCGCGTTTCCTGCACGCGTTTATTCCCGGTATGGCCCTGCAGTTCGCGTTGATCGGCATGGCATCGGCGCTGCGCGCCACCGGCATCGTCAAGCCGGGCATGGTGGTACAGATTCTCACGGTGCTGCTCAACACCGCGTTGGCGCCGGTATTGATTGTTGGCTGGGGCCCTGTCCCGGCCTTGGGCGTGGTGGGCGCGGGGCTGGCCAGCACGCTTTCGGTATGCGCGGGCTTGCTGATGCTGCTGTTCTATTTCATCAAGCTGGAAAAGTACGTGCGCTTCGATTTTTCCCGCTGGAAACCCGATTACGCGGTGTGGAAACAGATGCTGGTGATCGGCTTGCCCGCGGGCGGCGAGATGCTGCTGATGTTCCTGTATTTCGGCCTGGTCTATGTGCTGATTCAGAAATTCGGCGCGGCGGCGCAGGCCGGTTTCAGTGTGGGAGGGCGCATCATGCAGGCGGTCATGCTGCCCACCATGGCCATTGCGTTTTCCATCGGCCCGATGGTGGGGCAAAACGTCGGCGCGCAGCGTGGTGATCGCGTGCGCGAGATTTGCCGCAAAGGGCTCTGGTTCAGCGCGGGAGTGATGCTGGTGGTGACGCTGTTCTTGCAGATCAATCCCACGTTGCTTGTGGCGGGATTTACGCAAGATGCGCAAGTGCTCGAGGTGGGCGGCGATTTCTTGCAACTGGTGTCGCTCAACTTCGTCGCCCAGGGCATCGTGTTCGGCTGTTCGGGCATGTTCCAGGGCTTGGGCAACACACGGCCTGCGCTCTTGAGTTCGGCGTGCCGCCTCGGCGTGTTCGTGATGGTCGCCTTCGTGGTGGCGTCACGCGAGAACTTCGCGGTGCATGATGTGTGGTATGTGTCGGTATTGTCTGTGTGGTGCCAGGCGTTTTTCAGCCTTTACCTCATCCGGCGCGAGTTGAACCACAAACTGGGGCGGACACGTCAGGCGCAAACTCTTGCCGTCTAGCGCCTTGCTATCCAGTGCTTTGGCGAGCGCGTTCACGCCTGCATAACGCCTGCATCACATTTGGGCGCTGCGGGCTTGCATAATTAGTTAGCAAACTAATAATATGCCACCGTGATTTATCGGCGGCACTGCTGAAGTCCATACAACCTCAAGACCGCCACTACCCTGATAACTCGCCCGATGATTCGCTAGGGGAGCCTCATGAGCAGCAACCGTCCAGCAGATACGCTGGGTTTTTTGTTTCACGATGTCGCCCGCATGATGCGCTGGGAATTCGACCGGCGCGCTGGCGAACTTGGCCTTACCCGCGCGCAGTGGCAGGTGTTGGCTTGCTTGTTGCGCCTGGAAGGCGCGCAGCAAAAAGAGTTGGCCGACTTGATGGACATCACACCGATTACGCTCACCGGCCTTTTGGATCGGCTCGAACGCGATGGCTGGGTGGAACGCCGCGCTGATCCCGCGGATCGGCGCGCCAAGCGGGTATACCTCACCGATAAAGTGGAGCCGGTGACCAAATCCGTGCGCAAGATCGGCGTAAAAGTGTGCTGTCAGGCGCTCGACGGCCTCGATGAGGCCGAGCAGACACAATTGACACACCTGTTGTTGCGGATACGCAGCAATCTGTGTGGTCGTGACAAATCTGAGAATGAAGTAGGAGGCAACTGAAATGTCCTTTGGCAAACGCATCATCCGCACGCTGGTACTGTGGGCTGGCCCTGTGGTCGTCGCGGGCGTGGGGTTCTACCTTTACATGCAGGGTGGCCGCATCGCGGAAACCGACAATGCTTACGTCAAAACCGAAATGACCAGTATCAGCAGCGAATTGACTGGCCGTGTCATCGGCGTGTTCGTGCGCGACGACGAACGTGTGACGAAAGGTCAAAAACTGTTTCGCATCGACGACGCGGCATATCACATCGCGCTGGCGCGCACGGAAGCCAACTTGCTGAAGGTACGCGGCAACATCGAAAGTCTGCGCGCGGATTACCTCAACAAGCAGGGCGACATCCGCAAGGCGCAGACCGATGCCGATTATTACCGCCGCGAATTCGAGCGGCTGAATAAACTGACCGCGTCCGGCGCGATCTCCGATACGCAGGTGGAGCAAGCCAAATACGCGGCGCAGAATGCCGAAAAACAACTCGAAATCACCAAGCAGGCGCTGGAAGTGGTCAAGGCGCATTTGATTGATCCCAATCTGCCGGTGGAACAGCATCCTGATTACACGCTGGCGCTGGCTGAACGCGACAAAGCCGCGCTCGATCTCAGCCATGTCGAGGTATATGCGCCAACCGATGGCGTACTGGCGCACTTCGAGGTGAAGGTGGGCGAAGTGGTGGCGGGCGGTGTGCCGCTGTTCAATGTGGTCAACGATCGGCATATGTGGATCGAAGCCAACTACAAAGAAACCGACCTGACTTACCTGCGCGTTGGCCAAGCGGCCACGATCACGGTCGATGCCTATCCCAACCAGCAATGGCAGGGCCGTGTCGAGGCGATCGTCGCCGGTACCGGCTCGGAATTCTCGCTGCTGCCCGCGCAGAACAGCTCCGGCAACTGGGTGAAGGTGGTGCAGCGCGTCACCGTGAAAATCGCAATCGAGCCGCGTGCCGACGCCCCGTTACTCACCGCAGGCATGAGCACACTGGTGGCGGTTGATACCGGCCACCAGCGTCAATTGCCCTGGGCCACGCAGCGCTGATGAGGGCGCTGCGAGAATTTTTGACCTTAAAGTCAACAAGACCATACCGCGATGAGCACCACTGCCAGCACCTCAGCCACTCAGCCGTCCAAGAGCAAGTCATTCGTGGGCCTGGATCATGCGAGCATCGATCCGGGCACCAAGCGGCTTGTCACCATGGCGATCATGCTGGCCACTATCATCCAGGTGCTCGATACCACCATCGCCAATGTGGCGCTGCCGCACATGATGGGCAGTTTGTCGGCAACGCAGGACCAGGTGTCATGGGTGCTCACCTCTTATATCGTGGCTTCCGCCATCATGACGCTGCCGACCGGCTATCTGGCGGGCCGCTACGGACGCAAGGCGGTGCTGCTGGTTTGCATTGGCGGTTTCACACTTGCCTCGATGCTCTGCGGCGCCGCGCAATCGCTGGAGGAAATGGTGTTGTTTCGCGTGGTGCAAGGCGTGTTCGGCGCGGCGCTGGTGCCCTTGTCGCAATCCACACTGCTCGACATCAATGAGCGTAAAGATCACGGCAAGGCCATGGCAGTGTGGGGCATGGGCGTGATGATCGGCCCGATTCTGGGCCCTTCGCTGGGCGGCTATCTCACCGAGTTTTATTCCTGGCGCTACGTGTTTTACATCAACTTGCCGTTGGGCATCCTGTCGTTGCTTGGGCTACTGTTCTGGCTGCCGGAAAGCAACAAGAGCGATCGCCCCTTCGATGTGATGGGTTTTTTCACGCTGAGTATCGGCATCGCGTGTCTGCAATTGATCATGGACCGCGGCGAGAGCCAGGATTGGTTCAGTTCCCTGGAAATCCAGACGTATGTCGCGGTGCTGATCGGCTCGCTATGGATGTACCTAGTGCACACCTGGCGTGCCGAGCATCCCTTTCTCAGCCCTGGGATGCTGCGCGATCGCAATTTGCAGATGGGCCTGTTCTTCATCTTCGTGGTGGGCATCGTGCTGCTCACCACCATGGCGCTATTGCCGCCTTATATGCAGAACCTGATGGGCTATTCGGTATTGGACGTGGGCATGATTCTGGCGCCGCGCGGCGTCGGTACGCTGGTGGCGATGATGATCGTGGGCCGCATTGCGAGCCATGTGGATCAACGCTATCTGATCTTGTTCGGCCTTCTGCTCACGGCGTACGCGCTGAACATGATGTGCGGCTTTACCACGTTCGTGCCGGAGCGCGAGATCATCGTCACCGGCATGATCCAAGGCTTTGGTCTTGGCTTTGTGTTCATTCCGCTGAGCAGCGTCACGTATACCACGCTGCCGCCGCATTACCGTGCCGAAGCGGCGAGCCTCTTCAGTTTGGTGCGTAACATTGGCAGCAGTATCGGCGTATCGCTGGGCTTCACTTTGTTCGCGCGCATCGCCGCGCGCCAACATGCCTACCTGGGAGAATCGATCACGCAGTTTTCCACGTGGCTGCCGCTGAACGTCAACCCGGATTTCGCCGCGCCCGGCAGCAGCGCTGCCCTGGCGCTGCTCAACGGCGAAATTACCCGTCAGGCGATGACGATCGCCTACATCAACGACTTCAGGCTGATGATGTGGCTGGTGCTGAGTTTGGTGCCGATGCTGTTGTTCCTCAGCAGCACCAAGCCCAAGGCGGATAAGGTGAAAGCGCCTGCTGGTGGCGGCGGCTCAAGCGACGTGCACGTACTGGAATAGCGCTATCGTCACTGGGTTTCCTCGCATAGGTGCCGCAGTGAGTTCCGATCACCGTATAAAAGTTCCGATAAAGTCAAAGTCTTGTGTATCCCACGCGGACCGGGCATCGGCTGTTGAAAAAAACCTGGCCTTTCATGCCTTGCACGCTCTTGCGATCCCACCAAGGCGATGGGAGAATCCAGGCACTTGGAAGTTCCACGTGCCATACGGAACTTTCGGTCAATTGGTCAATTGGTCAACTCAACCCTCCACAACAAACAGCTTAATAGTAAGCATACACGTGCCGGCAGCACCGGCCATCAGAGGAGAATTTCATGAACCTGCGTAAACCCCTGGGCCTGCTCCCCACGCTTTTGAGCACCGCTGTCATCGTATCCTTGAGTTCTGGCGCCAGCGCGCACCACAGCGCCGCGGCCTACGACACTCGGCAGGAAGTGACGATCACCGGCACTGTCACGTCCTACTCTTTCCGCAACCCGCACGTCTACATGGAATTGGAACGCAAGCTCGAAAACGGCAAAACGGTGAAGACCGAAATCGAAGCGGGCGCACCCTCGGTCATTGGGCCGCTCGGTTTTACGCGCGATGCGGTGAAAGTGGGCGATGTGGTCAACATTGTGGGCAATCCGGGCCGCAACAATCCTGAAACCGGAGTGCTGGGCCGTGAGCTTTACAAGACCGACGGCACGTATTTCCCGCTGAACATCAGCTCGCGTCCTGTGGATGTGGAAGTCACCGAAACCGCCAAAGGCATCGCTGGCACCTGGTTCTCGCCGAACAGTTCGTTCTTCGCCGTATTGGGCGGCGCGCGTAACTGGGCAGTCACCGACAAAGGCCGCGCGTCCATGACCGCGAACGGCGAAACGCCCACCCCGCAGAAAGACTGCATCCCGCTGGGCGAACCCGCGCTGATGTTCTATCCGGTGGCCAAGGTGATCGAAGTGTTCGATGACCGCGTGGAAATGCACATCGACTGGCTCGACTCCGAGCGCGTGGTGTGGCTCGACGGCCGTGAGCATCCGCCTGCCAGCGAAATCTCGCTGCATGGCCATTCCGTTGGCCACTTTGAAGGCCCGAATGTGCTGATAGTGGATTCTGCCAACTTCTCGTTCAATCCCATCGGTTTCTCCACCAGCTTGTCCAGCGGCCCTGGCAAGCATTTGACCGAGCGTTATGAAGTGAGTGCGGACGGCAAGCACCTGACCTATTCCGGCACCATGGTAGATCCGGAATATCTGGCTGAAGCGGCCACCTGGACCGGCACCTGGGACTACCGTCCCGACATGAAGGTGTCCAACGAGAAGTGCGATATCAGCACCGCGCAGCGCTTCCTGGAACTTAACTGATCCGCGCTAAGTGAACTTGCCGGTCTACCTCGTGGGGTAGACCGCTACGAAAAAACGGCGGAGCCTTGGTAACGAGGCTCCGCCGTTTTTTTTGGGGCTTCGCAGGTGCTTATGCCGTTGCTCGCTGAATTTGAAAGAGACCGCTTCAGTACCGAGAGCCTCTGGTGGTCCCCGCCCTTATCCAGGGGGCGCCCGCAAGTACATCCATGTAGGGCTCGGCTCGCGCCATCCATGGCGCTCGACGCCCCTGGATAAGGGCGGGGACCACCAGAGGCTTGCATCTCGCTTCAGTGTTCCGCACAAATACCAAAATACTATCTCTCTTGCGTAACTCGGTTGTTCAACGACTCGCAGCCGGTAGCCCGAGTGCTTATCCGGGAGCGTCGAGCGCCATGGATGGCGCGAGCCGAGCCCTACATGGATGTACTTGCGGGCGTCTCCCGGATAAGCACTCGGGCTACCGGCTGCAACAGACTAGATGCGGGAATTCGGAAATTGCAATAAAAAATCCAAACTCAATGCGCATCAAGAAAAGCATAAATCTGCTCCGCCGCCAGCAGAAACGCATTGAGATGTTCGCCGCCTGGCACCGGCAGAAACAGGGTTTCGACGCCCTGTGCCTGAAAAGTTTTGGCCATGGCTTGTGAGGCGGCGATGGCGTTGTTGCTGTCATTCTCGCCATGCAGAATCAACAGCGCCACTTTTCCCGCGAGATTGGCGAAAGGATAAGAATCGGTAACGATGGGTCCAGAACTGATGACCGCGGCCTTGAAGGTTTGCGGATAGTTGGCGACGAAGTTCAACGCCGCCGAGCCCGAGGGATTTTGACCGTGAATGAATACCCGCGCCGTATCGGCGCCGTACTCGGCCGCGACAAGGCTCAGCACATTCAACACATCCTGCTCGGCGCGCTTATCTTCTTCCGCACTCCAGCCTCTGCCGGGCACGGAAGGGCCATCAGGGCGTATTACCGGATAAGGGCTGCCATAGTAAGGCTGCTGATAACCACGATAGCCGAGCGGGGAAATCAGAATGTAGCCGTGTGCACGCGCCGCGCGGACCAGATCGTTACCGTCACGGTGATTGTTGTTGATGCTGGTGCCTGCGCGCAGCGTGATGAGGATCGGCAGGCGCTGCCCTGGTGTCCAGGATTCGGGCACGAACAGGCGGTAGGGAATCGGCTCCGAGGTGCCTGGAAACTCGTAGACACGGTATTGCTCGCCGGTTTGGCGGTAGAGGGGCGCCGCGGGATTGGGCACTGGCGCGGCGGCAGGGCTTTGCTGGGCCAGGGCAGTGACCGGCAACGCCAGCGCGAGTAACAGAGGTAACAGTATCGTGGGTGAACGCATCATCGGTCCTCTTGCACAATTCTCTTGAAGAAAGTACGCCAGGAGTGCTCCCTTCTTTGGCGTCATTGGGTTTACTATCGGCTTGCTTGGCAACAAGCAGCTATCTTTACAAAAAACGGCAACTTCGGGAGGGGATCATGCGCACTTTTTGGCAAGGGCTAGCAGTTATCACATTTGTTACATTATCTGGCGGCCAGGTATTGGCCGCGGCCGCTGAAGGTGGCGGCGCGGCGCGTGGACCAACGCCGCGGCCGACCTTGTTCTTCGAGGAAACCTGGCAACCGGCCAAGCCCGGCGAAAATCCTATTTCGCAGGACTACGTGGCCAACAAGGCTTTAGAACTGAAGCTGTACGGTCCCAAACATGAAGAACTGGCAGTGACCGGGATTGGCGTTGGCGACGCCGGTTACGACGCCAACCCCATCCATACCTGGAGCGGCTTGTGCGGCGCCGGATGTACCTTTGCACTGCGTCACAAGGATTCCTACGCGGATCTCAGCGGCACGGCGCGCATCATGGTGCAGAGCAAGACCTCGGGGCTCCACAAAATCCAACCCTTCGTCAAACTGGCCGATGGCAACACGTATGTCGGCGATACCGATTTGGGGCAGACCTACGATTTCCTGTTCGAGGAATTCCCCCTCAAGCAAGTGCGTTGGATCGCTTTCGATGCCGAAACGGGTATGACCAAGGGCAATTTGCTGGAGTCGATTGATCTGAGCAAGGTTGACGAAATCGGCTTCACCGATCTTCAGCCAGGCGCAGGCCATGGTGCAGGCGGCTGGTCCGATGTCGCCGTCATCCGTGTCTACGCCAAAGCGGTACCGCGCTGAAGCAACTGAAACACGTCACTTGTAACCAATCACTCGTAACCAAGAAGGGCCGCTTTGCGGCCCTTTTTTTGATCCAGATTCGGACATGGATCTTCACTCTGGCCTATTGAATTTAAGTTGGGCCTGCCGGATTTGCTGATACCGAGGTGTGCAGGCGGCGCCAACGTAGCTCAAGCACGGGGATCGTCAACACGTAGGCAAGGATGATGACCAGTGAAACAGCCGTAAAGCGGTGTTCGGGAAAAAGGTACCATGCCACGACGATCGCCGCGGTGCGGCCTACAGCATGAGCAACACCGACCCAGTGCCCAATGATCCAGGTAGTGGGTAACCACATGAGGCCGGTGAGAATTCCCACCGTCAGCGGCAGGGAAGTGTAGTCCCGCAGGAAAAACGGGATCGCGATTGCATATACCAGCACGGCCATGGCCATGGTGTAGAAGAACAGCGCATCGAAAGTATTGCGCGGGCGATCCTTCGCGAGAAAGTTTTCACCGGTAAAACGCGAGATGAACAGCGCCAGATAAATGATCGAACCCGTGGCGCCAAACAAAAGCAGCGATATCGCCACGGGAGGCAGGAACAACGAGCCTACCGCCACGATTGTCCAAGCGCACAAGCCCGCCAGAGGCGTGGCGATCAAGCGTCGTTGCGTGAACTCTTCGCGTTGTTCTTCGAGTGTGCGTGCTGAAGTTGTCATGAGAAGCCCTGTTTCAGAAATACCCTCGCCTGCGCGTGAGCGAGAGATAATATCGACAATTTGATCAAAAACGCGCTAGTACTGCCACGCATAGGAAAATTTGGCGAACACGCTGCGGCTAGTGGCGGCGAGAGGCTGATCCGGGCTCGCAATCGCGTTGCCGCCGTAGCCAACGAAGAAGCGTGTCTGCGCGTTGAGGCGGTA
>JAIRJU010000266.1 GCA_031260485.1 Pseudomonadales bacterium
GCCGGCCAGACACAGCAGCAACGCTGCCGAACGTGCATGGAATTTCATCGCAATAGCCTCCCCAAAATTAGTTAAGAAATATTGAACGGGCGCAAAACTACTCCCTCCGGGCGCAAATCACAAAGGGCGGGAGCGGCGTATCGGTGCCCCCCTTGCCACATCTACGCTTTCCCTTTTTCTGCCAAATCCACCGTGGCGGACTGCGCATTACCGATCACAGGCCAAGCTCGCTATGCGAGCCGATGCGCACCAGTTGCAATACTTCGTCATCGAGCTTGCGGTAGAGCAATACCAAGTCAGGCTTGATATGACAATCACGATGGTCTTTCCAGTTGCCAGTGAGCGCATGGTCGCGGCAGCAGTGATTGGTCGCAGGCCAAGGCTTTTATGACAGGCGTCAGTTCGGTATCAAGCGTTGCACGATGCGGCCCTTTCATCTCGCGCTTGTAGTCGCGTCTGAATTGGCTGGTGCGTTCAATCCTCCGCATTCAGATCCGCCATCAGAGCTTCGACGCTGTCGAAGCCCTTGAGCTTGCCTGCGCGGGCCTCGCGCATGGCGGCGATGGTGGTTTCGTTCGGGACCAGCGGCTCAAACGGCAACGCCTTTTCGTGGGCGATGCGGGTCAGCAGGATGCGAAAGGCGTCAGACACGGTCAGGCCCATCGTCGCCAGCACGGTGGCGGCTTCTTCCTTGATTTGTTCATTGATGCGGGCGCGGACAAACGCATTTGCGGACATGGGGGAAACCCTCGCCAATTTGTGAGCTACATTGTAGCTCTAATTTCATGGCGCATACCCCGTGTCTGGTACATGCGTGGCCGTCCGCGTCGTTTGGGTTCAGGAGGATTTGCTGTGGCGCAGGGGGCGAACCCGTAGCCCTCCGGGCGCAAATCACAAAGGGCGGGAGCGGCGTAATCGCACTACAGTTTGCATTACTCGAAGTAACGCCATCCCCCGGTACCCCTATGGAAGACCTCGTTTCCTTTTCGCTGCGCATTCCCAAGACGCTGGCTGCCAGCATCGAAGCGGCGGCCAAACATCTGGGCGTGAGCAAATCCGAATACACGCGGCGCGCGATGGAAGAACTCGAAGCGCGGCTGATGCGCGAGCGCATTGCCAAACTTTCGCGTCAGTTGGCCGCGCATAGTGCCGCCGCTGCGCGGTCGATGGAAGACAGCACTGCGGATGGATTCAAAAGACCGCGGATTTGCAGCACGACACGGATCTGTTGATCGACCAGATACGGGCCATCTCCAACGCGCGCCTGATGTTTTGCTATGGCGCTGCGCCATCCAACACCGTGAAGAAAGTGGAAGAAGCCTTGCGGCTTTTAACTGGCCGGTGATGAGCAGTGTCGATGATCGATAAGGGGCTGCACTTGATCAAAAGCCGCTCCCGTGTCTTTATCTTCAGGGAGCGCTGTAACCGCAGTGCAAAATTGCCCTTTCTCATCTCTCAAGTCTCCAGTTTTCCCCACGCCTCGCCCGATGCCGAGCTGAGGCGATGGCGCGAAGAAGGCTGTGGCTGATTTTGTGCTGGATAACTCGGCTTGCTCTTCACCAGATCGCTTTGACATGCGGGTATTGGCGGATTCTTTCGTCCTTCGTTATCAACGGCGCGTTTGCCTGTTGCGCTGTGGCGATAATGATTCTGTCGGCAGGATCATCGTGCAATTCCCCCGGAAGATTCACTGAATTGGCGGCAATCTGCACACTCACAGCGGTGAATTTGACTGCCGGAATCATGCGGACGGCTTCCAGCCAGGTGTTCAGGTCTTTGGAAAGCGCCAGCCTGCCGCGCTTGATGAGCAAGGCAATTTCCCACGCGGAAATGGCTGAAACGATGATCGCGCCTTTGGAATCCCTGGCGTGTTCTGCGCGAATCGCGGCTTTGGCCGGTTTGCTCAGCGCCGGATCGCCATTCACCCACCACACGAGGGTATGCGTATCCAGCACGATCATTGTCCGGCCTCCCATTCATCCCCGGCGATGGGGCTCAATGGATCGTCATAACGAATGACTGTGCCGCGCAGTGATTCCAGCGGGTCTGCCTTGGCTTTGGTGCGATAGGGCTTGATTTCCAGCGCCGGCTTGCCGTGATCCGTGATGATGATGCCCTGCCCTGATTTTTCGATTTCCCTGAAATACTCAAGCGCCTTGCTTTTGAACTGGCTTTTGGACACCTGATTGATCTGCATGATTGCCCGCTCCTGTGCATAGGGTCATTTTCTTATGGTCAGTTTTCCATAAAATGACTACTTTATAAAGACTAGTGACCAGTCTTGTCATGCTGCGCAGGATCGCCGCAGAGGGGGGGGGCGTCAGCGCACCGCCGGAGGCTTTGCGGCTTCTGGCTGGCCGGTGAATATGGCAATATCTGATATGATTCGATCACAAATAGAGCATAAATGAGGTTGCCATGCCCAATGTTCATCTGACCGATGCCATGCAGGAGTATGTGCGCGACCAGATTGCCGTCGGCGCTTACGCCAATTTGAGCGAAATAGTCCGCGCCGGGATTCGTCTGCTGATGCGCAACGATGGGGTGTTGGGTGCGACGGTTGCTGCCAACGAGACAGAAGCCGCCATTGCGCGCCGCCAGCAGGCGGCGCAAGGCGTTCGTGCGATACGCGCGAAGATGCGCGATGTTTCCGATGCCGAACTGAAGCAATGGCGCGAAGAAGGCCGTGGCTGATTTCGTACTGGATAATTCGGTCGCCATGCGCTGGGCATTGCCGAACAGCAGTCGCCCGCAAGCGCATCAGTACGCAGATTCTGTGCTGGACAGATTGATTGCTGGCGCGAGCGCACGGTTTGTCAGGCTATGACGCGGTGTATCTGGATTTGGCAACTCGCTGCGCCTTGCCGTTGGCAACCATCGACTTTGTACGCTGAAAGCATACCGTGAGGAGTTCCCATGGCCGCAACAGTAAAACGGTAAAGTTAGATGCCAACCATCAGCACGTTCTACGGGATTCTGATCCAGATGTTCTGGAACGATCATGCTCCGCCGCATTTCCATGCGCTCTACGCTGAGCATGAAGTGCTGATCAACATTCAGACTTTGGCTATCATGGAAGGAGAGATGCCCCGGCGTGCTCTTGCCTTGATTCTCGAATGGGCGCAGGAACATCGCGCCGAACTTATGGAGGACTGGGAGCTATGCGTGCGCAATCAGCAGCCCAACAAGATTCGCCCCCTGCCGTAACGCCGCCCATCCAGCCACGGATGCCGTGGCGTGTCGTGGCTGTACAGGCTCTACCAGACTGGCGACTGCATGTCCGATTTCTGGACGGTACCGAGGGAACAGTTGATCTTGCCGCTCTTGTCCATTCGCCAGGAGCCGGGGTCTTTGCCGCCCTTGCCAATCCCGCGCTCTTTGCTCAGGTGTTCGTTGAATATGGTGCGGTGACCTGGCCGGGTGAGATCGATCTTGCCCCGGACGCCATGTACGCCCAGATCAAGAAAGCTGGAACGTAAGTTCCGTGGCAGAGCGATAGCAACCATCCACGGGCGGGCTATGTCCCGTTCTGGGCGGGTTTTGATAAGGCGTAGCGCCGGGGTAAATCGGCTCACGAAAAATCAAAATTTTTGAGAATTCTTGAAAAAGAAGCGGCACTGAGGTGCGAGCGCATTGCGCAAACGTTTGCGCCAACGGGCCATTCACTACGCCCCGCAGAGAGGCTTTCCGTCAGCGTGCCGCCAGAAATTACGGCAAATTCGCGGCTGTGTGCGAAATGCTAAAGTGCCCGCCGGATTTAAGCGGAGGTTTTCAGTGCAGCAGCGGTTTTCGATCTCCCACATTCTCGTGGCCGCTGCGCTGCTGGCTCTGGCGTGGTTCGCAACGATCAGCACCCACGGTCTGTACGATCCGGACGAGGGGCGCTACGCCGAAATCCCCCGCGAGATGGCCGCCTCCGGCGACTGGATCACCCCGCGGCTGAACGGCATCAAGTATTTTGAAAAACCGCCGCTGCAATACTGGGCCACCGCTGCGGTTTACAGTCTCACTGGCCCCACCGTGTGGGCCTCGCGGGTGTGGGTGTTGCTGACGGGTCTGGCCGGCGTGTTTCTGACTTTCTGGCTGGTGGCGCGGCTGTATGGGCAGCGCGAAGCCATCGCGGCGGCGGCGTTGCAGGCCGGCGCGCTGCTGTACGCCGGGTGTTCGCAACTGAACACGCTGGACATGGGCTTCACCTTCACCTTGCAGATCGCGCTGGCGGGCCTTGCTTGCCTGATCCTCGCCCGCGACGAATCGCTGCGGCAGCGTTGGGGGCCGTGGCTGCTGGCCATCGGCACCACGCTCGCGTTCTTGAGCAAGGGGCTGGCGGGCATCCTGATTCCCGGCGCGGTCACGGTTCTTTATATAGTGATTCGCCGCGACTGGGGGCTGATTCTGCGCGCCAAACCGTGGCTGACGCTGGGCTGTCTGCTGGTGCTGGCCGGGCCGTGGATTTGGCTCGTCACACAGCGCAACCCGGAATTTCCAGGCTTTTTCTTCGTCCACGAGCATTTCGCGCGCTTTTTGACCCGCGTTCACGCGCGCTATGAACCAGCGTGGTTCTTCCTGCCCGTGCTGCTGCTCGGCCTGCTGCCGTGGACGCCGCTGCTGCCGTGGATGGGGAAGCTCTGGCGTCGCCCGCCGCAGGGCGAGGGCAACCGCGACGCCGTACTGCTGTTCAGCCTGTGGGCGGGGTTCGTGCTGCTGTTCTTCAGCGCGTCGCAATCGAAGCTGATTCCGTACATTTTGCCGATGTTCCCGGCACTTTCGGCGCTCGGCGCGCTGGCTTTGGCGCAGGACTGGATGCGGCGCGCGCGTCTGACGCTAGGCAGCAGCGCGGTGTTCTGGGGGCTGCTGGCGCTTGCCAGCACCATCGGGCTGTTCTGGCCGCAGGACGGGGCGCTGCTGCGTGAGGCGTTGGGACAAGCGGCCTCCGGCGCGGTGCTGCTGCTGTGGTTTTTGACGCTGGTCTGGGGCGTTAGCGCCTGGATTGCCGGCCGGGGCCGACCGTTGGCGGGGCTGTGGGCCGCCGCGCTGGGGACGATGGTCTTCGCCTCCCGCCTGCTGTGGGTGGGCGAGGCTTCGCCCCCGCGGATCGAGCAGACGACCGTTCTTAATGAAGCTGGCGCGCATATCAGCGCCAATACCCGCCTGTTCTGCGTGGATACCTACGTTCAGAGCGCTCCCTTCCAATTCCACCGGCCCTGCCAGTTGGTGCGGTATCGCGGCGAACTGGATTTCGGGCTGACGCAGCAGCCGGAGCTTTGGATCGAAGATCTGGAATCTTTCGCCGCACAGTGGCAAGCGCAGGCGGATGCCGTAGCATTCGTCTCCCCCAAGACGTTGGCACAGTTGCAGCAACTCAACCTTTCCATCGGCCATGTCATTTCGCAACCGTCACTGGTTGCCATCACCAGAAAGTAGTTCAAGTTTATGAAAAAAATTCTCATCCTCGGCGTCAACGGTTTCATTGGTCAGCATCTCGTGGCACGTATTCTTGCCAAGACGGATTGGCAGGTTTACGGCATGGATATGCACAACCACAATCTCGGCGGACTGCTGAACGACCCGCGCTTCAAGTTCTTTGAAGGCGACATCACGATTAACCGCGAGTGGATTGCCTATCACATCAAGAAGTGCGATGTGATTGTGCCGCTGGTGGCGATTGCCACGCC
>JAIRJU010000268.1 GCA_031260485.1 Pseudomonadales bacterium
ATCGATGCGGGCGACAGCATCGGGCAGTATCTGAGCGTGACGCACAGCGGTGGCAACTCCATCATCAACATCGACCGTGATGGCAGTGGTGGAGCCTTCAGCTCCGTGGCGCTGGCAACCTTGAATGGCGTCAACGTCGATCTGGCCACGCTCTTGGCCAACCACCAGATCGTGGTGGTGCCCGAGCACGGCTAAGGAGGTTGTGATTCAAATGCTGACACTCTCGTTCGCGAGAGTCCTCTCCCTCTCCCCCTTGGGGGAGAGGGGTGGGGAGAGGGGAGAAAAGCGACGTAGGCTGGGTTGAAGCGTAGCGGAAACCCAGCTTAGAGCGGTTTTGGTTCAAGCGTTGACACTTTTCTCCCCGCGCCCGCTTGCGGGAGAGGGGGCGGGGGAGAGGGCCTGCTGCGGCGCTTACCCCCTCTCCCCAACCCTCTCCCCCAAGGGGGCGAGGGGGAAACCACGCGAACCAAAATCAAAACCGCTCTAACGCGTCAATGCTGGGTTTCTGCTACGCTCCAACCCAGCCCGATCATACGAAAAAATTGGAATGCTCGATCTAACAAACCCCAAACGCATCGCAATCATCGGCGGCGGCACCGCCGGTTGGTTCGCGGCGCTGACGTTTCGCCGGCTGTTCAGCCCGGCAGTTGAAGTAACGCTGATCGAAGCGCCCGAAATCCCGATCATCGGCGTGGGCGAAGGCGGGCTAATCAATCTCGTCGATGGCCTCATCCGCAACAACATAGCGATCGACGATTTCATCCAAAGCACCGGCGCCACCTATAAATTCGGTTTTCTCTACGAAGGCTGGCGTGGCGGTGGCCGCGAGGATGTCTTCTATCATCTGTTTGGTGGGGCAAACATTCCAGAATTCGAGTGGCTGCAAGATGGCTGCTTCCCGCTGCTCTCGGCGCGCATCGCTGCGGGCCTGCCGCTGCATAGCTGCATTCCTTTCTTCGAGGCCATCGCCCGCCATGCGCCGCAAGCGGAAATGCGCGAGCTGCTCCTTACCGGCAAATACGGGCGGCCCGCCTCGTTTCATTTCGATGCGCACCGCGTTGCCACGTTTCTGCGCACCACCGCGCAAGCGCGCGGTGTCGTGCATCGCTCTGCCCGCGTCGAGCAGTTCATCCTCGATGAACAGGGCTATACCCGCACGCTGCGGCTCGATGGCGATATGCTCGAGGTGGATTTCGTCATTGATGCCTCTGGCCTTGCGCGGATCGGCATCGACAAGACCTACCATGCCCCCTGGTGCTCGTTTGCGGATTTTTTGCTGCCCGACAGCGCCATGCCGTTCCATCTGCCGAAAGCGCAGGAAAATCCCGCGCTTGTTACCCGCTCTACGTCCATGCGTTCGGGCTGGATGTGGCAAATCCCGCTGCAAGAGCGCGTTGGCGGCGGGTACGTGTTCAGCAGCCAGCACACCGATGCGGCTACGGCGCAGGCGGAGGTGGAGGCGTACCTTGGTCATCGTGTCGAACCGAAGCGCGTACTGCGTTACAACGCCGGTTATTTCGAGAAAGTGTGGATTAACAATGTCATGGCGCTGGGCCTGGCCAGTGGCTTCGTTGAACCGCTGGAAGCCACCTCGATCGGGCTGATGCTGGAGCAGTTACGCAATCTCGAACGGCTCTTGGCCAATGGCGGCGGCATCATCAGTGGCCGCGCGATTGATGAATTCAACACCGGCATCAGCAAAAGCTGGACCGGCATCCGCGACTTTCTGCGCCTGCACTACGATTGCCCGCGCGACGACACGCCCTTCTGGCGCGATGTTGCCGCCTCCCCGCTACCGCGCGACTACGCCGAACTTTGGCAATGCTTTCAGCGCCGCACCCCGCGTATGTGCGACATCGAGCCCTACGAAGGCAGCGGCTGGCAAGGCATCTTCTACATGATCAACTGGATCTTCGTCGCCGCCCCCTTGGGCGTAATTCCCCCCGCCGCCGCGCTCGCTGAATTAAACCGTCTGCCGTCTGCTGATCGGATCAAGGTCAATGCGTATCTCAAGCAGGTGATGGGAGGGTAGAGATAGCGGCAGAGAGCCGTTCGATCTGCGGTGGTCAAGGCGAGTTTTTGGCGCGTATCCCCTGAACGCCATGTTGTTTGATTGTATGCAGAGCAGACTGAGTGCAAAATAAGTGCACTTAAACTGTTTTGGCATCCTCCATGAATACTGTACTGCAATCGCCTTTTGTCGAACGGTTCCGCGAGTCGGACACGCCTTACCTATCGCCTGCCCGCATTGGGGAGTGTTTCGGCTTTCAAGTTCAGGAATTGGCCGAACGTGCACATGTGCATCGCAATACGCCCACCGCCCGTCCACAAGCACCCCAGTTGCAGAAATACCTGCAAGACATGATGCGTGTGTTGGCCATAGCCACCGAGATGACTGGCGACGAAAAGCGAGCGGTTTTTCTGCTCCGCAATGAGCCCTTACGCGCTTTTGGCTACAAGACCGCCGACGCCATGATCCAAGAAGGCAGAGCCGATGATGTCATCGCCTACCTGGAATCGCTCATCAGTGGTGCTACAGGATGATTCCCAGCACCACACTGGGTGAGAACACAGACACCGCCTATTACCGCGTCATCGCGCCCGCTTACGCGGGCACACCGTTGTCCGGCATGGGCGCCGCGCGCCAGGGTGGCCGTTTCAACCGGCCCGGCTATCTTGCGATTGATGCAGTCACCGCGCTAGGGTAGGAAGGGATTGGCGATTCTCAGCCTGTTGGCGACGATCTGCCCATGCTGCATATCTTCGGAATACAAGACGGTACACTCCGACTCCATTGCCGAAGCAACGATCAAGGCATCGTAATAAGCAAATTTATAACGATCAGTTAAATAAAGAGCGAGTTTAATGGTGCCGATACTGAGCTGATTGATATGACACCATGCCGAAAGGTCATCAATCGCGGTACCGATCAACGCGCTCGTCATGAGTTTCTTGCGATGGAAAACAGCCGCTGTTTCGTTCAGAACCTGAGTTGAAATGACTGGCGATTCAGCCAAGAGATCAAGCGCCGCAGATTTTTTTGCTGCATCTGTGGAGTAGGCGTAGATGATGATATTGGTATCGAGAAACTCAGTGGCGGGCATTGGCTTCTTCACGATCAAACCTGAAGGTGCTCAGGTCAATCTGGTATTTGGCAAATACCTGTTCGACATTGGATCGGCGTTGCTGGCGCTCCTCTTGTGAACCAGTTGGCGCCGCAGTCACTGCTTGGCGGCTTGCCACGAACTCAGCGAAGTCGAGCACTTCTTTGGCGATTGGTTCGGGAAGATGCCTGATCTGTTCGTAAATTTTTTCAGCGTATCCCATGACCATCCCTCTTAAAATAATGCGAGGCAGGGGTCCATTTTAACAGCGTCGCAGGCTGGAATGAAGCGTAGCGATACCCATCCTACATTCTACGAAATTCAAAACCGCTCCAACTCCCCATGCGCCAACTGCCCATG
>JAIRJU010000288.1 GCA_031260485.1 Pseudomonadales bacterium
GTCTATGACATGTTTCAGCTTTCCGCCGCGCACCCAGTGCTGCCGATTCCCAGCTACGTGCGCGTGACCAATCTCGATAACGGCAAAAACATTCTGGTACGCATCAACGACCGCGGGCCGTTTCACCCGGGCCGTGTCATTGATCTGTCTTACGCTGGCGCCGCGATGCTGGGCTACGCCGGCAATGGCACCGCGCGCGTGCGCGTGGAGGCGGTGGTGCCACAGGATGGCCCCATGCTGGGCGTGCCAGTGGCCGCCGCGCCCGTGATCGCGGACAATGCGGAATCGGACGGCTATGTGAGCAATATCATTGAAGCCGTCGCGGAAGAACGCCGCCGTATCGACGAGGGGCAGGGCAGCGAATACCTGCAAGTGGGCGCTTTTGCCAACCCCGAGAGCGCCCGCGCGCTCGTGACGCGCTTAAGTACAATGACCCCCATGGCGGTCTTTATTCAAACCGATACCGCCGCCAACGGCGCCGTGCTGCACAAGGTGCGCGTGGGGCCGCTGCGCGATGAAGCGCTGGCGCGAGAACTGGTCAATAACCTCGAAGCCGCGCGCCTGGGCACGCCGTTCCGGGTGCGTATCTGACGCTCTGCCGAGGGGTTCGGTATGATTGAGAAGACACAGTTAGGTGTCTTTGCCTAGTTTTAAGGAGCACGAGCCGTGATCAGATTTATTTGTTTAGTTATCGTTGGCATAGGAATGATGTTTTATGGGTGGGGATTCCATGGAAAGACACTTGCCCCAGATGCCCCTGAAAGAGCCGGCGCTCTTTTTAAGATGTTTGGTCAACAAGGTTTAGTGGTAGGCGCGTTAAGTATTGGATTCTTGCTGTTTATCATCGGAGTTTGGGGAAACCTTCACATATTTCGTAAACTCCAAAGCTCAGGAAAGAAAGATGGTCATCAGTAATATTAAGAGTTCAGTAACACCTAACATTGTCTCAACCCGAGTGGCTGCGCTGCCGCTTGGCTTGGACGATAGAGATAGATTGAGAGGTAAAAGATGATACCAACCATGACTTCCTTGTTCCGCTTCCCCCTCAGCGTGCGTCTGGCCGCGCTGGCGCTGGGTCTCTTCACTGGCAGCGCCGCGCTGGCACAGCAACCTGCCGCTGCGCCTGCGGCGGCTGCCGCGCAGCAACAGCAGCAGCAACCACAGGTAGTGCCGCGCCCGCCGCAGATCAATGCCACCAGTTACATCGTGATGGATGCTGCCACCGGCGAAGTGCTGCTCGAACAAAACGCCGATGCGTCGCTCGAGCCTGCCAGCCTGACCAAGATCATGACGACCTACGTGGCCGACAACGAGATCGCCGCGGGCAACATTTCCTTGAATGATGAGGTTTTTGTCAGTGTCAAGGCGTGGAAGACCGAAGGTTCAAAAATGTTCATTCAAGAACGCTCGCATGTGCGTCTGGAAGACATCATGCGCGGCGTCATCATTCAATCCGGCAACGACGCCAGCATTGCCTTGGCGGAACACATCGCCGGCAGCGAAGAAGCCTTCGCCGATCTGATGAACCAACATGCGCAACTGCTGGGCATGAACAACACGCATTTCGTCAACGCTTCCGGCCTGCCCGCCGAGGGCCACGTAGCCTCGGCGCGCGATCTCGCCACGCTGGCGCGCGCTGTCATCACCCGCTTTCCTGAGCCTTACAAGATGTACGGCGAGCGCGAGTTCACGTTCAACAACATCCACCAGCCCAACCGCAACACGCTGTTGTTCAGCGATCGCAGTGTGGATGGCATGAAGACCGGCTTTACCAATGGCGCGGGCTATTGCCTGGTGGCGTCGGCGGTGCGCGACAATATGCGGCTGATCACGGTAGTGATGGGCACCGAATCCGCCAACGCGCGCGCGGAAGAAACGCAAAAATTGCTCACCTATGGCTTCCGCTTCTTTGAAACGCACGAGCTTTTCAGCGCCAATCAGGTGCTGGGCACGGCGAAAATCTGGTCTGGCGCCGCCAACGGCGTGCCGGCTGGGGTGCAGGAGCCGCTGGTACGCACGATTCAGCGCGGCCAGGCTGCCAACCTTGTCACCGAAGTGGTGCTGGATGACAGCATCCAGGCGCCGATCAGCATCGGCCAGCCGCTGGGCCATGTGAAGGTGAGTCTGGGCGATCAGGTGTATTACGAAGGCCCGGTGGTGGCGCTGCAAGATGTCGAGCGCGGCAGCTTGTGGAAGCGCCTGATGGATTGGCTGTATCTGTTCTTCATGTCGCTCTTGAGTTGAGCTTGGTCATGACGACGCCGGACCTGGAGCCGCCCAAGCTCGTCTACCCTTGTGCGTATCCGATCAAGGTGCTGGGGTACAACGCGCACGATTTCACGCATGTCATGCTCGGCATCATCCAGCGCCATGATCCAGGCTTCGATCCGGCCTCGGTGGCGCTGCGCACCAGCCGCAACGACAAATTTCTGTCTGTCACCGCCATCATCACCGCCACCGGCCCCGAGCAAATCGCTGCGCTGTTCGCCGATCTCAAGGCCAGTGGCCGTGTGCAGATGGTGTTGTGACGAGTTTTGTTTATCGAGTTTCCGTATCAACTCTGTTGCAGCCGGTAGCCCGAGCACCCATCCGGGGGACGCCCGTAAATACAGTTGCTTGCGGGAGAGCCTCGTGCAGATTTATACCACCCTGTCCGCCTACGGCGTCCACCCCTCCACAGGAGGGGAATTACTCTGCGTACAGTGGTGGAGTTGTTTGCAAGGCGCGA
>JAIRJU010000298.1 GCA_031260485.1 Pseudomonadales bacterium
GTTTGGTGGCGCGCTCCGCTGGCCGTGGCGTACAAGACGCCTTCCGCGCCGCGCGTAGCGAACCCGCAGGCACTGTGCTGCTCGATGCGGATCCGGCGAAGTCTGCCGCGTTCAAGGCAGGTGCTGAACAGTATGAGTTTGGGGAGTGATCAACCCCGTTCTGTTTTTACGGAGTTGATAATTGAGTGGGGGGTGTTGAATGGGAGAGCCCCATGCAGATTTACACCACCCCGTCCGCCTGCGGCGTCCACCCCTCCATAGGAGGGGAATTTGCTCTGCGTGCAGTGGTGGGGTTGTTTGCAAGGCGCGATAGATAAATTCCCCTCCTGTGGAGGGGTGCCCGCAGGGCGGGGTGGTCTTGAATCCTGAATCAGGCGCTTTGCAGATCGGCTGGGTTGTGTATTTTGGGAAAATCAATAATTAGCTTTCCCGCCCCTCATGATCGCCGCCGCTGAGCAGCGGCGCGTTGCGCAGTAGCAGCGTTACCACTCCCGCCAGCGCCAAGAGGCTCGCCAGCATCATCAGCGGTGCGGTGAAGCCGCCGGTGGCTTCGCGCAAAAGGCCCACCGCGTAGGGGCCGACAAAGCCGCCCAGCGAGGCCGCCATGTTGATCAGCGCAATGCCTGCCGCCAGTGAACTGCCGGTGAGAAAACGTGGCGGCAGCGCCCAAAATGGGCCGCGCGTGCTCAAGTCGCCCATCGCGGCGATAGTCAGCGCGATCATGCCGGGCACTGGCGAGAGCAGAAAGGCGCTGGCGGCGAAGCCCGCCGCGCCGAGGAAGCTGGGCAGCGCCACGTGCAGAAAGCGCTCACCGCTGCGATCGGAACTGCTGCCAATGAAAATCATCGCCGCCGCCGCCGCGATGTAGGGAATCGCGGAGATGAAGCCCACCTTCAGATCGCTGGCCCCGGAAATGCCCTTCACGATCTGCGGCACCCACAAGGTAAAGCCATAGCTGCCGCTCTGGCACGCGAACAACACCAGCGCGAGCAGCCACACCGTGGGCGAAGTCAGCGCGTGTTTGAGATTCAATGTGTGCTGTGTTTGCGTGCGCGCGGCCTCCGCGGCGATGCGCTCTTCGGCGCGCGCGATTTCTGCCGGCGACAGGAAACGCGCCTCGCGCGGAGAGTTGGGCAGCCACAGCCACGTGACGATGCCCAGCAGCACGGCGGGCAGCCCTTCGAGCAGAAACAGCCATTGCCAGCCCGCCAAGCCATGCCAGCCGTTCAGATTGAGCAAGACGCCCGCGATCGGCCCGCCAAATACCGTGGACAGCGGAATGCCCAGCATGAACCAGGACACGGCGCGGGCGAATTCGGCGCGCGGAAACCAGGCGCCAAGGTAATAAAGAATGCCAGGTAAAAAACCCGCTTCGGCCACGCCGAGCAAAAAGCGCAAAAGGTAAAAACTCAGCGGCCCTTTGACCAGCAGCATTGCTATCGAGAGCAGGCCCCAGGTCACCATGATGCGGCCAATCCACACCCGCGCGCCCACCTTGGCGAGGATCAGGTTGCTTGGCACCTCGAACAAGGCATAGCCGATGAAGAAGATACCCGCGCCGAAGCCGAACACCGAGGGGTCGAAATTCATCTGTAACTGCGCGAAGCTGATGTTGACGCGATCGAACCAGGCGATCACGTACAAGAGCAGCAAGTAAGGCAACAGTTGCCAACGAATTTTGCGGTAGAGTGCGGCGTCGTTGGTCAAGTGCGCTCCTTGGGGGGTATTCCTTGAGGGGGTATGCGTGGTGTGGATCAGGCGCCGGTCAAGCGCAGGCCGCCCAGATGCGCAAGCAGCACTTGCCAGTCGCTACGGTGGTGTTGCACCTGATGCTTGAGTTGTTTGTAGCGCTGCTTGAGTACGGCGAGGTCGTGCCGCAGCTCGTGGCTGAGCGCGGTGGACTTGGCTTCCACCCAGGCATGACGCGCCTCCGACCAGGCATTGAGCGTGGCGACGAGTTTGTCATATTCGGTTTCGAGCCGGACTTTCCAGGTGCCGGCTTCGTCGTGCAGTGCGTCGCAATGCTGTAGCGCTTGTTTGTATTGCACCGCGATGCGCGTCATTTCGATGCGGTAAGACGAGCAACTGCGCAAGTTGCGCGCCAAGCCCAGCCAGGAACAGATTTTGATCAGCCATTTGGTGGGATCGTAGTGATACCAGCGAATGCCGTTGCGATAATCCCAGGCGAAGGTGTGGTGATAGTTGTGATAGCCCTCGCCGAACGTGAAGAGCGCAATGAACCAATTGTCGAGCGCGGTCTGGTTGGGGTCGTACGTGCGTTTACCCCACACATGCGCAGCGGAATTGATGAGGTAGGTGAAGTGCTGGCTCAGTGTCAGTCTCAGGAAACCGGCGAGCAAAAAGCTGCCCCAGATATTGCCATGCCACCAACCGAGCAACACCGGCAGCCCCACATTCATCAGCAGCAGCAAGGCGAGATAGTGCTTGCGCTGCCAGACGAGAATGGGATCTTTGAGCAGGTCCTTGACGTTGGAAATATCAGCGCGGGTGACGGGATAATCGCGGATCATCCATTCAAAATGGCTGTACCAGAAACCACGCTTGGCGGAGTAGGGATCTTTCTCGTTGTCGTCCACGTACAGGTGGTGGCGGCGATGATCGGAGGCCCAGGTCAGGCAATCGTTCTGTAGCGCGCAGGCGCCGCCAAGCGCGTAGATGAAGCGCAGCGCCGGATGCGCTTGATAGGCGCTGTGCGACCACATGCGGTGGTAGCCCGCAGTGATGGAAAGTTCGCAGAACGCGAGCAGCGCCAGGCACCACAGCCATTCATAGGCATCATAGCCATGGCCAAGGCCATACCAGGGCACGATGCTGAGCGAAACGAGCGCGGGGAGGCCGAGAACGGCGAGGTTCAGCCAGCGGATGGGCGGTTTGCTGCGAGCGGTCTGCATGTAAAACCTGTAGGAAAACGTAGGGTATTGTGGGGGTGTTGGGAGAAAGATACGGGCGCTTTGCCGGTCTGCGCAAGGTTTGTGAGGCGTTTCAAGGTAGCATAGCTGAACTGGGGTGGGCAATTTGGGGCGGTGCTCGCGTGCGCTGGACTTCATCACGATCAAATTCAAGGGCCCCTACGGAACCATTCTATATAACCCCTATAAAGAAGTGACACATATAAAGAAGTGACACAGAGGCTTCACATGTCGGATGCACTGATCGACCTGCAAACCACCGTGGCGTTTCAGGAACACAACCTGGGCGAACTGACGGACATCGTGACCGCGCAGCAGCGGCAACTGGATCGCTTGCGCGCCGAGTTGCAACTCTTGCGCGAGCGCGTGGACACCCTCGACGCCGCCTTGCATCAGCGTGCACAACCTTTCAGTGCGCTGGACGAAAAACCGCCGCACTATTGATGTCAAGTCGCCGCCTTACTAATGTCAAACTGCCGCACTACTACTGTCAAACCGCCGCCTTACTAATGTCAAATAAAGGCCAAGTCAGGCTTGAAGCGCGCGGAAAGTGGCGGTCTAATTCGGCACCCTTTTCCGCCGCGTAGGCTTTTTGCTATATAGGCTTTTTGCTATGACTCAAACCGTTACGCCTGAACTGCGTCAGTGGATCGCCGACCAAGCCAAGGTTGGCGCGGATCCCGAGGTGGTGCTGAAATCCTTGCTGGATACCGGCTGGCATCGGGAAGCCGTCATCGACGAAATGCGGCAAATCTGGCGCGGCCTGCACGAGGAGCACCCTGCGGCGCAGCCAGCGCCAGTGCCAGTGATGCGGGTGCCCGAGCCGCTGCCTGAAGGCGGCATTCCCAGCGCCTTGCTGGTTGACGGCCGTGAAGTGCGTGTCATTGCGGCGATGCGCCTGCCGCGGGTGGTGGTGTTTGGCAATCTGCTGTCGCACGAGGAATGCGATGCCTTGATTGCGCTGGCGCGGCCCCGCATGGCGCGTTCGGATGTGGTGAGCGTCACTACCGGCGGCTCCGAGATTCACGCGGCGCGCACCAGCGACGGCATGTTTTTCCAGCGCGGCGAGAACGAGATCTGCCAGCGCATCGAAGCGCGCCTGGCCACCTTGCTCGGCTGGCCGCTCGAAAACGGCGAAGGTTTGCAGGTGTTGCACTACCGCCCCGGCGCCGAATACAAGCCACACTACGATTATTTCGATCCCAAGGAGAAGGGCACGCCCAGCATTCTGCAGCGCGGCGGCCAGCGCGTGGCCACTGTGGTGATGTATTTGAACGACGCCAAGGTCGGCGGCGGCACCACGTTCCCGGATGTCAACTTTGAGGTGGCGCCGGTGAAGGGCAATGCGGTGTTTTTCAGTTACGACAAAGCGCATTCCTCATCGCGCACCCTGCACGGCGGCGCGCCGGTGGTGGAAGGCGAAAAGTGGATTGCGACCAAATGGCTGCGCGAAGGTGAATTCCGCTAATGCGGCTGGTATTTGTTACTCGCATTTGCGTGCGGCGGTGAGGCGCATGAGCGTATGCAAGAAGCGTTGCTGATCACGCTGCTGCAAGTTGGCATCATCGCACTGGTATTTAGGCCCCTGGAAAGTCTGGCGCCGGCGGAGCGCTGGGAGAACCGGCGCTTGACCCGCATCGATCAGCTTTACACGCTGCTGATGTTGTTTGGCCTGTTTCCGCTCTTCAGTTATCTGATCCTGGCGCCGTTTGGCCAGTGGCTGGGTGTCGCGGCAGACGCCAACGTGGAACCTTCATTCAATATCAAACATTGGGTGCCGTACCTGGAGCGGCATCCGCTGTTGCTGCTGGTGGTTTATTACCTGCTCTATGATTTCGTCTACTACTGGATGCACCGCTTACAGCATCTCATTCCGTGGTGGTGGGCGCTGCACAGTATGCACCACAGCCAGCGCCAGATGAGTTGCTGGACCAATGATCGCGGCAGTTATCTGGATGGCGTGCTCCAATCCTTCATTCTGGCGGGCGTGGGTGTGCTCATGGGGGTGGATATCGAAGACTTCGCCTGGCTGACGCTGGCGAGTGAACTGGTCCAGAATTTTTCGCATACCAACGTGCGTTTCGGTTTTGGCCCGCTGCTGGACAAACTGCTGGTCGATCCCAAGTTCCACCGGCTGCACCACATGGTGCTCGACCCAGCGCGCCCCCTGCTGCACAACTGCAATTTCGGCCAGGTATTGCCGGTGTGGGACATTGTGTTCGGCACGGCGCTGTACGGCGAGCCGCCGCGCCCCACCGGCGTCAGCGATCCCGTGGTGGATGCGGATAACGGACGCGGTTTGATCGCCATGCAGTGGTATACATTGAAGCGCTTCTGGGGCGCAGTGCGCCGCCCCAGCGGCTGGCGGCCTGGCGATGTCAGTTTCGATGCGCACGATTACGCGCCGATTTCCACGGCTACCCCTGCCGCGGCAGCCTCAGTAGCGCCGCCAGTGACGCCCGATGCTGCCCGCTAAGGCAGTAGCTTGAGCAGCGTCACCACGACGCCCACTGTGGCGACGAGCATCGTGCCGAGCTTGATTGTCATGCGCAATTCCACTTCACGCAGGCCGGCCTGAAAGGCGGCCTGTATTTCGCGTAAATCGAACTGAAAAGCGGCTTGCATTTCACGTAGATCATTCTTCAAGACGCTTTGCACTTCGCGCAAATCGGTCTTGGTCGCTATGTCCGCCGCATCGTGTGAATCGCGCACGGCAATCGCCATCGCCATCGCCTCTGGCACGGGTACGCCAGCGGTTTCCAGGGTTTTGGCGAATTTCAGGGTGTCGAAGGTCAAGGTGCTCATGGGATTCAGACTAGCAGCGTTGCCTGAGGCGTGCCACTTTATTTCCAGACTTCATTTCCAGATTTCCGCGGCGCTGCCTACCATTGCAGGCGTGGCGGCAGGGAAGCGGATAAGAAACAACGCACCGCGGCCACCAGGGGCGGCTTCGACCGTGATTGTTCCCTGGTGCATCTCGACGATTTTCTTGGCGATGGCGAGTCCTAGGCCATTGCCGTCCTTGCCGCTGCCGAGCAGTCGGTAAAAGCGCTCGAAAATTCGCGCGCGTTCCTGTGGTGGAATGCCGGGTCCATTATCTTCCACCGACAGCGTTCGCTCGCCGACCCGCACCGTTACCACGCTGGTGCGTGGGCAATACTTCAGCGCGTTGTCGATCAGATTGTCGAGCGCTTCGCCCAGGCGCTGCGCATCCGCCATCACGCGCGTCTCGTGGCCGCCGCTCTCGAAGCCGAGGTCGATGCCGCGTTCGAGCGCGCGCTCAACCCATTCCAAGGTGATGCCGCGTGCAAAATCGTTGAGATCCAGTGGTGTCATCACCGGCGCGCGGTCCGCGCCCGCGTCGTTGCGCGCCAAGGACAGCAATTGGTTGACCACATGATTGAGCCGGTCCGACACGCCCTTGATCTGCTCCAGCGCGTGCGCCGTTTGCGGCAGGTTGGCTTGCGAGCGCGCGAGGTCGATCTGCGCCGCCAGGCCCGCCAGCGGCGTGCGCAACTGGTGTGCGGCGTCGCCGATGAAATGTTTCTGCGATTCAAACACCGAGGACAGGCGCGTCAACAAGCTGTTGATCTCGCGCAGCAGCGGCAGCACCTCGATCGGCACGGCGGCAGTTTCCAGCGGACGCATGTCCTGGTGCGAGCGATGCGCCAGCGCCAGGCGCAAGCCCTCCAGTGGCGCGAGCCCGCGCCCCACGCCCCACATCACCAGCGCGGCGGCCAAGAGGATGATGGCTACTTGCGGCAGCACGAAGTCGGACACCACATCGCTGGCGAGCATCTCGCGCTTGTGGCGTGTTTCGCCCACCAGCACGCGCAGCGAGTGGTCGGCATCCACGCTGAGGGAAAGCGCGCGCACCTCTTTGCCGTCGATCACGAGGTCGTAATAGGTGGGTGTGTTGCCGCTGTTGTTGTCGCTGTCGAGCGCGGGCAGGGTTAAGAGGCCATCGCCTGCAATCAAGGTGCCGTGCGCGTCGAGAATGCTGAAATACACGTTGTCGTAAGGATCAGACAGCACGATGTCGCGGATGGCGCGCGGCAGGCGCAGCCGATCCTGGACCAGCGTTGCGCCTTGAGCCGCTTTGAGCAGATCAATGGCGGATTCGTACAAGGCGCGATCGTAGGCAACTTCCAGCGCGTGCAAGCCAAGCAGATACACCAGCATCGTGCCGGGGATGAACAGCGCCAGCAGTGGCCCGAGCAGCCACAGCAGCAAGGTTTTGCGTAGGGATTTAATCATCGCGCTTGTCGAGCAGATAGCCGAGGCCGCGCACCGTGCTGATGTCGAGGCCATGGGGTTGTAATTTCTTGCGCAAGCGGTGCACGTAAACCTCGATGGCATTGTTGCCGAGCGTTTCATCCCAGTTGCACAGTTTTTCCACCAGCATTTCCTTGGTGACCACCTTGCCCACGCGCAGCAGCAGCGTTTCCATGATGCCGAGTTCGCGCTTGGATAGATTCAAGGGCTCGTCCTGTAAGCGCGCGAGGCGCGTGGTGGTGTCATACACCAGGGGGCCGTAGGTGATTTCCGCATTGGGCGAAACAAACGCGCGGCGGATGTGGGCGCGCACGCGGGCCAGAAGTTCGGGAATATGGAACGGTTTGAGCACGTAATCGTCGGCGCCGAGATCAAGCCCGGCGATGCGATCTTCCAGCGAATCGCGCGCGGTCATCACCAGCGCGGGCAGATGGTTGTTGCGCGCGCGCAGGCGCCGCAGCACCTCGAAACCATGCAGGCGCGGCAAGCCCAGATCAAGCAGCGCCAGATCGTAAACGCCGTCTTTGAGCGCGGTATCGGCAGTGATGCCATCGCGCGCCCAATCCACGGTATAGCCCGCCTGCTCCAGCGAACGCATGAGCGCATCGCCCAGCACCTGGTCATCTTCGATCAGCAGGATGCGCGCCATGGGCGTTTCACGCTGTGCGGCAGTGGGTTTTGTGGCAACGAGTTTTGTGGCAATGGGCTTGTCATGGCGCGATTGTAATCCATCCCTGGGAGCGCGGTGTGTCACTGCGTAAGTAAACTGTAAGTGCTTTTGCTTTACACTGCGCGGCGTCCTCTGTGGGGCTCTTGCAAGGAAACTGAACTGTGCTCTTCGTAATCGATTTCGATGGAACGCTATCCGTGGGCGACACCGTGGACGCGATGCTGGAGCGTTTTGCGGAACCCGAGTGGCGGGCGGTGGAGCAGCAGTGGCTTGATGGCCGCATCACCGCCATCGAGTGTATGCAGACGCAGTTGCGCATGGTCAAGACTGACCACGTTACGCTGGAAAATTTCTTCCGTGGCATTCAGCTTGATGCGAGCTTTCTGCCGTTCTACCGCCATGTCAGCCAGTTTGCCGAGGTCGCCATTGTCAGCGATGGCCTTGATCATGCAATCAAGGTGGCGATGAAAAATGCCGCGCTGCCGGAATTGCCGGTCTACGCCAATAAACTGCATTTCGTGCCGGATGGCATTGATATTTCCTGGCCCTATCGCAACGCGGCCTGCCAGGGCGGCAACGGCGTGTGCAAGTGTGCCGTGGCGCGCGATTTGAGCCAGGGCGATCAGCGCGTGGTGTTGATCGGCGATGGCAAGTCGGATGCTTGTCTTGCGCGCGAGGCGGATGTGGTGTTCGCCAAGAGCGGCCTCATTCGCCACTGCAAAGCCAATGACATTCCGCACTTCAAGTTTCAGACCTTTGCCGACGTGCTGGCCAAGGTCAAAAGCTGGCCGCAGGCCATGCCTGCCACATCGGCGCGGCGCGATGGCGCCAGCGCGTGATCCTCTTTCGTTTTTTGAACGCTATTTTCTAAACGCTGTTTTTTAATTAAACGCTTAGTCATGAACCAACAGACCATCGACATTCTCGACCTGAACGCCAAGTATTGCTCCCACGGCGATACCGTCAATTACGCCGATCCGCCCAAGGTATTCGCGGGTTGCGAAGGCAGCTTTTTATTCGACGAAGCAGGCACGCCTTATCTCGATTGGCAAATGTGGTATTCGGCGGTCAATTTCGGCTACAAGAATAAACGCATTGCCGATGTGCTCAAAAAGCAGATCGATGCACTACCGCAGTTGGCGAGCCAGTATCTGCACCAGGAAAAGGTCGAACTGGCGGCCATCATCTGCCAGTACATGGAAAACAAATACGGCGTAAAAGGCCGCGTGCATTTCAATGTCGGCGGCGCGCAGGCGGTGGAAGATTCGCTCAAGGTGGTGCGCAACCACACCGGCAAGACGCATCAATTCGCGTTCATGGGCGGCTACCATGGCCGCACCCTCGGCGCCTCCGCGATTACGTCCAGTTACCGCTACCGCCGCCGTTTCGGCAATTTCGCCGACCGCGCGCATTTCGTGCCTTATCCCTACTGCTTCCGCTGCCCCTATGACATGAAGGTGGAAAGCTGCAATCTCTATTGCCACAAGGAATTCGAGAAGCTGTTTGAAACCGAATATCAGTCGTTCTGGGACGAAAAGTCCAAACAGTGCGAGTTCGGCGCGTTCTACATCGAACCCATGCAGGGCACCGGCGGCTACATCGTGCCGCCGGCGGGCTACATGAAAAAGCTGCAAGAGTCGCTGAAAAAACGCAACATTCTGCTGGTGGCCGATGAAATCCAGATGGGCGTCTACCGCACCGGCAAGCTGTGGTCGTGGGAGAACTTCGACATCGTGCCGGACATTTTCGTGTTCGGTAAGGCGATCACCAACGGCCTCAATCCACTGTCGGGTATCTGGGCGCGCGAAGAGTTGATTTCGCCCGAAAAATTCCCGCCCGGCTCCACCCATTCCACGTTTGCCTCCAACCCGCTTGGCACCGCCACCGCGCTGGAAGTGCTGAAAATGACGCAAGAAGCCGATTTTGAGCCGCAGGTGCGTGAGCGCGGTGCGTATTTTCTCAAACGCATTCAAGAACTCAAATCACGCTGGAAATGCGTGGGCGACGTCAGTGGCCTGGGCCTGGCGCTGCGCATCGAGTTGTGCGAAAAAGATGGTTATACCGCGAGCCGCGCCCTGGCCGATCGCATGTTCAACGAAGGCTTGAAGGGCGATCTGCTGGTGGGTGACAAAAAATACGGCCTGGTGCTCGACATCGGCGGCTACCAGAAGAATGTCATCACGCTGGCGCCGTCGCTCTTGATCAGCGAAGCCGAGATCGATCTTGGCATTCATTTGTTTGAAATGTTGCTGCGCCGCTGTGGCGCCGAGTGAACTCACCCCATGGCATCCATGATAGAAGCAGCGCTCGGCCCCACCGGCTTTTACGATAAGCAAGGCCCGCACGCGGTATTGCTGGTGCATGGCTTGACCGGCACGCCCTCGGAAATGAAACCGGTGGCCAAGCGTCTGGCAAAACAGGGCTTCAGCGTGATGTGTCCGGCGCTGGCCGGGCACTGCCGCAGCGAAGCGGAGTTGCGCGCCTCCAAGTGGCAGGATTGGTATGGCACCATCGCGCAAGCCTTCGAGGCGCTCAAGGTGGAGCACGACAAGGTGTTCGTGGCGGGGCTGTCCATGGGCGCGCTGATTTCCATCAAGCTGGCGGCGGACAAAGGCGAGCGCGTGGATGGCATCGGTTTGCTGTCGTCCACGTTCTTCTTTGACGGCTGGAACGTGCCGCGCCTCAAGCGCAAGTGGCTGCTGCCGATCGCGCTGTACAGTCCCTTGCGTTACTTCCTGCACTGGGATGAGCCGCCGCCCTACGGCATCAAATGCGAGCGCACACGCGCCATGGTGCACGCGGTGCTGGAAAACCGCGACGCGCAGGCGGCGGAAAAAGTGGGCATTTTCCGCACCTCCGGTGTGACGCTGTACGAAGGCACCAAGCTCATCAAAGCGGCGATGCGCGCGCTGCCGCTGGTCAAATCCCCCACCTTGATCGTGCATTCCACTGAAGACGACACCGCCAGTTTGAAGAACGCGCATTTCGTCGCCGGGCAGATCGCTTCGCAACAGAAGGAAATGTTTCTGGTGGATGACACTTACCATGTGTTGACGCTGGACCGGCGGCGCGAAGACGTGGCTCGCCGCATGGCCGATTTTTTCCAGAAATGCGCAATGCCCGCCGCTGCTTAGGAGTGCTGTCATGGATACCTTTGAAACCCTGCGCCAGATCATCGCCGACAAATCCGAAAAGGATCCTGCCGAGATCACGCTCGACGCCACCTTTGAAACCCTCGGCATCGATTCGCTCGATACCTTCGACATCATCTTCGAGGCCGAGGAAAAATTCGGCATCAAAGTGCCCAATGACGAAGTAGCGATCAAGACCGTGCAGGATGTGGTGAACCTGATCGACCAACTGCGCGCGGCGCAAGGAGCATGAAGCGCCGGGTTGCCGTCACCGGCCTCGGCCTGGTTTCGCCGCTGGGGCATGAGCCTGCCGCATTCTTCGCGCGCTTGATGGCGGGCGAATCCGCGGTGCGTCGATTGGAAACTGAGTTTGTTGAACAGTTGGATGCCAAACTGGCCGCCTTCGTCGGCGATTTCGATCCGCTGGCCCATTTTCCGAAAAGCAAAGCCAACAGCCTCGATCGTGTCACGCAATTCGCGCTGGTGGCGGCGCGTGGCGCCCTCACCGATGCCAAGCTGGATCTGGAGGCCGAGAATCGTGAGCGCATCGGCATTTATCTCGGCACCGGCATGGGCGGTTCCAGCTCGATCGAGGAAGGCTATGTGCGCCTCTACCGCGACAAACTGAACCGTCTCAAACCGTTTACCGTGCTGATGGCGATGAACAATGCCGCAGGCGCGCAAGTAGCGCTCGATTTTGGACTGAACGGTCCTTCGATGACATTTTCGACCGCCTGTTCTTCTTCCACGGTGGCGATCGGCGAGGCAGCCCGCCTGATTCGCCACGGCTACGCGGATGTCATGCTGGCGGGCGGCAGCGAAGCGCTCTTGACTTACGGCACGATCAAAGCCTGGGAAGCACTGCGCACGCTGGCGGAAGCCGACCCGGCCAATCCGGCGGCGTCCTGCAAGCCGTTTGCCGCGAATCGCACCGGCCTGGTGCTGGGCGAAGGCGCGGCCATCGTGGTGCTGGAAGATTACGCGCGCGCCCAGGCGCGCGGTGCGCACATTTACGCCGAAATCATCGGCTACGGCAGCAGCAGCGATTCGCTGCACATCACTCAGCCCTCGGCAGCAGGGCAGGCGCGCGCAATGCGTCTTGCGCTGGACGAGGCCGGCATCGCCATCACCGAGCTTGATTACATCAACGCGCACGGCACCGGCACCAAACTCAACGACGCGACGGAAACCGCCGCGATCAAATTGGTGGGCGGTGCGCAGATTCCCGTCAGCTCCACCAAATCCATGCACGGCCACCTGATGGGCGCGGCAGGCGCGGTGGAGTTCGTAGCGTGCATGATGGCGCTAGAAACGCAGGGGCTGCCACCGACCGCGCACCTGGATCAAAGCGACCCCGAATGCGATCTCGACTACATCCCGCACCGTGGCCGCCACAACGTGCCGGTGCGCACGGTGATGTCCAACTCCTTCGCCTTCGGCGGCACCAGCGGCGTGCTGATTGCACGCAAGCCTTGATGGAACGTGCGTTGCACAACCTGATCGAGCCGCCGGGCCTGATCAGGGCGTTCCTTGATCACCCGCCCGAGGGGTTTCGCAGTTGGACGCTGGCGCAAGGCGTGCCGGCATTTTCCGCACCTTTCAATTTGCTCACCACGGTGGAACCTGCGCTGAGAAAAAAGCTGGAACGCCTGCCATTCTCACGCCACTGGCAGCGCTGGCTTACGCCTTACACCTGTTTCGTGGGCGCCACCTGCACGGAGTTCGCGCCGTTGCCAGATGGCACACCGGAGGCGTTTCTGCGCGATCTTTTGCAGCGCGCACTGCCGCAGCATTCCTTCATCATCATCAAAGACATTCCGACCAATTCCACCTTGATCGGCGAACCCGCCTGGCAGCAAAGTCAGGCGCTGATCGCAGCCTGCGCCCGCCACGATTTTGTGCTGGTGGAAGGCCAGGCGCTGGCCTATGTGCCGCTGGATTTTGCCACGATCGAGGAATTTCTCGCGCGCATGAGCAAAGCGCGGCGCAAGGATTTGACGCGCAAGCTGAAAACGCGCACCAACTTGCGCATTGAAACGCTGATGACCGGCGACGCCTGCTTCTTCGATGCGGCGGTATTGGAACGCTATTACGCGCTGTATCTTGAGGTATACCGCCAGAGCGAGATTCATTTCGATTGCCTGACGCCGGAGTTTCTGCGCGCCTTGTTGCAGGATGCCACCTCCTCCGGGCGCGTGTTCGCCTACGAGGTTGATGGTGAACTGATCGGTTACAATCTGTGCTTTGTGCACAAGGGCATGTTGCTCGACAAGTATGTTGGCTTTCGCTATCCGCAGGCGCGCGAACACAATCTTTATGTCATCAGTTGGTTCCACAATCTACAATACGCGCTGGCGCAGGGCTTGACGCATTATGTCGCGGGCTGGACTGACCCCGAGATCAAGCGTCATTTGGGCGCTTCGTTTACCTTGACGCGCCATGCCGTGCATGTGCGCAATCCGCTCTTGCGCAACCTGCTCAAACCGTTCAAGCGTTTCTTCGAGGCCGATGCCACATGGCACAGCCAGACGCGCTGATCCTCGACTTCGATCATTCTGTACTGCCGCTTCCGGGCGCGGCGAGTATTGAGCTTGCGCCATGGCAGGAAACCATCCGCTTCGGTTGCTCGCCGCGTGCCTTGCGAAAACTTGGCGAGCCGCTTGCCCCCGCGTTGGCGCGTTCACCGCGTGTCGTATTTCTAGGCAGCGGCGACTATCACCATGTCACCTGGCTCTTGCTGCAACGCTTTTGTCACCTGGAGCGGCCCCTGCGTCTCGTTGTGTTCGACAATCACCCGGACAACATGCGCTATCCCTTTGGCATTCATTGCGGCTCCTGGGTATGGTGGGCCAGCCGCCTGCCGTTTGTCGCGGGCATCGACGTGCTCGGCATTACCTCGCGCGATGTCGAACGCGCGCGGGCCTGGGAAAATCACTGGGGCAATCTGCGCAGCGGCAAAGTGCGTTATTGGTGTGTGGGCAGAGAGCTAAGCTGGATGCGCTATTTGGGCCGCCAGCACAGCCGCAGTTTCGCCACGGTGGCGGAGCTGCTCGCCGGGTATGGTGAGGAAAGCAAGCACTACGCGGAGCCGGTGTACCTTTCGATCGACAAGGACGTGCTCTCGCCCGCCGATGTTCAAACCAACTGGGATCAAGGCGTGATGCGTTTCGATGAATTACTGGGTGCAGTCGCTGCGTTGAAACCGCGCCTAGTGGCGGCGGACGTGACGGGCGAGGTGTCGCTTTACCGCTACCAGAGCCGCTTCAAACGTTTCTTGAGCGGTCTGGATGGACAACACGCGCCTTCGCCGCAGGACCTGGCGCAGTGGCAGGCGCAACATCAGACGATCAATCAGCGTTTGCTGGCGGCGCTCATGGCGTGAGCGTTCGTTCCAATATCACGCACACCTGCTCGAATTCTGCCTCCCCCAGCCACGGGCTGTTGCTGAGCGTCAACATGCGCGCGGCAAAATCGCGCGCGTGCGGGGTGTCTGTTTCACTGAGCCGATTGGCAAGATAAGGATAGTCGGGCAAGGCATGAATATAGAGGCGGCTCACGCCGAGACCGCTGTGCCAAAGCTGCGCCAGCGCCGCGTCGCGCGTTGGCTGATCCGGCAGCAGCAGCATGAAGAAGGGCCAGGTGCCCTGGGCCTCATCTGCATCCTGCATCACGCGCAGGCCGTCAATCTGAACCAAACGGTTCAGACGCCGCGTCGCTTGCGCGTGCAAGGTTTCCAGAAAAGCCGGCAAACGTTCCAGCGCGCGCGCGCCCACACTGCGCCGCCAGCGTCCCAGCGTATGCAGCGGGATGGCGTCGGAAAAATCATCGCCCACCGCCTCGATCAGCCGCCCGCGGCGCAAAGCACGGCGCAGGGGCCAGCCATAGGCAAGCGCCAAACCCACGGGACGGTACAGCAAGGCATAGCCGAGCAATTCCAGGCTGCGCCGCCATTCCCAGCGTCGGTCGGGGCCTGCGATCGCGGCCGCCGTCATCCGCAGGGTGTGGCGTAACGCGGCGTCGCGCGCCAGCAGCACGCCGCCTTCAAAGGTGGTCAAGCCTTTGCCCACCGCCAAACTGTAGAAACCTGCATCGCCCGCAAGGCCCACCGGCTGCCCGCGCCAACGCGCGCCCAGCGCTTGCGCGGCGTCCTCGATCACGTAGGCGCCGTGACGCGCCGCAATGTGCAGCACCGGCGCGAGATTGGCCACGCGGCCTCCCAGATGCGTCACCACGATCGCCAGCGTTTGCGGGCCGCACAGCGCGGCTAGCCGCTCATGATCGAGATCGAAATGATCCGGCGCGAGATCGCACAATACCGGCGTCAGCCCGCAATGCAGCACCGCCAGCGCCACCAGCGGGCAGGTGTAGGCGGGCAGTATCACCTGGCGGCGCTCGCTGCCGTTTTGGAACGATCGCAGCGTAATGATCTCTGCGGCGGTGCCGGAACAGGTGATCTGCGGCAGCGGCGCGTCGAGAAAAGTGGCCAGATCTGCCTCGAAATCGTGGCCAAGGCTCAAGAGATCGCGCCAGCACAGCGGCAACCCGGCGGTGGGCGGAATTTCCCTCACGGAGGTGGCTCCGCATCGCTCTTGGGCTGTTCTGCCTCGCTCCTGCTCAGGCACACGATGCCCGCCACGATCAAGAATGCGCCGAACACCTGCAATAGGGTCAAATGCTCACCGAAGTACAACACCGAGACGATGAGCACGGTCACGATTTCCAGGTGCGACGCGGCGAATGCAGGGCCCACCGGCGCGTGTTTGAGCAAGGTCATCCAGGTGATGAAGGCACCGATATATCCCACCACCGCGCCGTAAATCCACGGGTTGAAGAACACCTCGCGCAGCCAGGTCAGGCTGGGCATGAACTCACCGGCATGAGTGGAGGCGAGCTTGAAACACAGCTGCGTCACGGTATCGAACAACATCAGCGCGCCAAAACCGATCAGATAAAAACGCCGCGTACTCATGCGCCGCCTCCCGACAAGGCAACGCCCAGCGTAATCAGCCACATGCCCGCCACGCGCATCCGATCCAAACGTTCGCCGAACAGCCACTTGCCCGCCACCATCACCACCACGATGTTGATCGAACCGAGCAACATGCCGAGCGACAGCGGCACCAAGGACAATAGCGCCAGCCACACCACGAATTCGAGGCAAAAACAGCCAGCGCCGAGCCAGAGCGGCGGCGAACTCAATAGCGCCTTCCAGCGCTGCCATTCGCTTTCATGCTCGATGACCGCCGCGGCCTTGAAGGCCAGATGCCCCGTGGTATCAAGGACGATGTTCAGCAGCCAGAAAAAAATAGCGAGATTCGACAAGACTTAGTCCCCAATACCCATGACATTTCGCCGCCATTTTACGCGGGCTTTGCCTTGAGCCGCTTGGGTTACGGTGAAATAGTGCTGGCGAAATGGGCGCGCTAGCTGAGCGTGGTTACGTCTTCCGCTTGCAAGCCTTTACTGCCTTCCGAGACCGCGAACTCGACGCGCTGCCCTTCGTGTAACACGCGGTGGCCGCTGCCTTGGATGGAACGAAAATGAACGAAGATGTCTTCGCCGTTGTCGCGGGTGATGAAGCCAAAACCCTTGCTGACGTTGAACCACTTCACACAGCCGCGCTCCTTGCCCGCGCGTCGCGTGCCGTGGTTGAAGGCGGTAACGGCTGAGCGGCGCCCATGCGGCGTACCGCGCTGGGTAAGCAGCAGTGTGAACGCGCTGGTGAACAAGGCGGTGACGAAGTAGGCGCCGGGCTCCGATAGATGAGCGGATAGTTCCACCAGGTAGGCAAGCAGAGCAAGAACGGCCGCGCACAGTACAGCGGCTAAAGTGTTGCGAGCAGTCATGGCATGGTCTCTTTCTTGTAATTTTTAATTGTGATGTCGTCGCAGGTCCGCCGTGTCGATGACGCTGTTGCGGCAGGCGAGGCGACTATAGCAACACCTGAGGTAGCCGCCAAATCCCTGTGTCTGGGCTGGGCGAGGTGCAACTCAGGTACAATCGCCGACCTCGTGTCCCTTATCAAGTATGCAGGAGTGCGTTATGCCCAGGGCCAGTGATGTCAAAAACGGTATGGTGATCGACATCGGGGGCGTGCCCCACGTAGTCAAGTCGCTGGAAGTGAAGAGCCCCTCGGCGCGCGGCGCCGCCACCTTGTACAAGTTCCGCTTCAACAATATGCAAACCGGCCAAAAGCTGGACGAAACCTACAAGGGCGACGACCTGCTCAAGGAGGCCGATTACGAGCGCGTGCCGGTGCAGTACTCCTACCACGACGGCAGCAACTGGGTATTCATGAACGCCGAGGATTTCAGCCAATACGAAATCTCCGACGCCGACATGGAAGACATGCGCTACTACATCACCGACGACCTCAAGGGCCTGCAAGCACTCATCATGGATGGCAAGCTGCTCAGCTTGCAGTTGCCGCCGGTGGTGGAGCTCGCCATCGTGGAAACCCCGCCCAGCATGAAGGGCGCCTCCGCCACCAGCCGCAGCAAACCCGCCACGCTCACCACCGGCCTCGAAGTGCAGGTGCCGGAATATCTGGAGCAAGGCGCCATGGTGCGTGTTAGCACCGAAACTGGCAAGTATATGTCGCGGGCGTGAGGTGGGGGTTACACATTCTGCCCTCTTGCATGATCACCGCGCAAAGCGTACCGCGCCTCGCCATGTTCAAACGCGCTGCGGTACTCGTCCGTCTCTGTTCGATTCATGCCTGCTTCACGCGCCAGTCCTTGCCATTTGTCTGCGATCACTTGCGCCATGAGACGAAGCATTTTGACCGCCTCATCACGCTCGACCTCAAAACAAAAGGCATGATCCAGTAGCAACTCGATAGAGGCTTGCGGCTGTGACGGATCGGCGATGGCTGTCTTCAATTCGCGAAACCGCGCAGGCATCGGACTCACGTCGAACACTGGGGATAAACGCCATTTGTCATCGCCGACGTAAAGAAAACCGTGATTCTTCAAGTGGTCGTCCACGTTCGATACGAGGATGGTGAAGCCGACTCGACGGAAAAGCTCTCGCATCTCGGTTCGAGGGGAGGCCGCGTGCTGCCGGATCGCATCGGCAAGCGCTGCGTAGGTCGCCCCCGTCGCCACGGGTGCATCGAGCAGGGTCTGCGCGGAGATGAACGGAATGCGGCCTTGCCCTGAGCGATCAAAGCGTCTGATGATCGCCACCGGCAGTCCATCACTCAATTCGATGCGGGCATCCGGCGCGGCTATGCCACACAGACGGGCCAAGCGCAGCGTCAGCACTTCGGCACGCTCGACCGGGTACGTATCGAGCCGAGACGTGAATTTCGCGATGGCGAGACTGCCATCGCTGTCGATCACCGAGCATTTCGGCCGAGCGCCGCCCAGCGCCGTGCCCACCTGACGCAAGCGGCGCAAGGCCATAAGGTCAGGCTCATCGCTCTCGACGCTGGCAATCGCCTTGCCAAGTTGATCGAGGTGCAGCAGGGGAGGTATCTGATGCCTGCCGCCTTCACCTGTTGCGAGGAATGGCGATGCACTACCTCCTGTATCCTGAAAGCGTAGTGCGCCGATTCGACTGAAATCATCGACCGCTGTGAGGAAATCAATCTCGGTGAGTAGCCCTGTTTGCAAAGATTCGCGGGCCTTGCCCAGTCGAACATCCTTCCGAATGATCCCGCGTCCCCACGAGTCTGGTGTGGTGTCGGCCATCGGCGGCGGCAGTGGCGAACCTTGATCGCTTTGTGCCTTGAAAAAGCGGCGATCCGTGTCCAGCGGCAGCATCGGTGCGATGGCGAATCGGCGAGGATGCGACAACCATGTGTCGGCGTATTGAAAGCTGGAATGCTCGCGCCCTGCCGCCGACTCAAACCACAGCGTTCCGACCTCCAACCCGGTTTCGCCGATGCAGACCGTGAGCATTCTTTGCGCCATTAGAATGCCTCCGGCTCCCGGCTACCGCCATGCGCTTGCGGCAACCGCGGCTGGGCCTTGCCACGCCCCTTGCTACGCACTCGCTGGGGAAGCTCGTTGATCCCCAGTACAAGGCCAATGTCGTCCTTTGCAGCATCCAGGAGCACTTCTAGCCTGCCGCTTTCTCCGAGTGTCAGCAGCACCATCGCCAACACTCCTAGCGACACGCCAGCATCACCCCTTTCGAGCCGCCGGATCGTCGCAACATTGACCCCCGCGCCATCGGCCAATCTCTGCTGCGTGAAACGACGGCGCTTGCGGGCAACAGCGATGTCGGCACCGAGCTTCGCAAGCTCGGCGGTGGCGCGGATAGAGGGGAGAGCTTTCTCCTTCATAAGACTTCATATAGTAAGCTCAAGACCAAATTAGAGCAACATATATGTAGCTTTATAATTGCCGCGCCCTAATACCACCACAACTATTCGCCTTCCTCCCATGGCGGCCAGACATCCACGATGCGCGTTCTGAACTAACTAAACGTTGATCAGACGTTGATCACACATTGAACCTAAAGTGCATCACATCCCCATCCTGCACGATGTAGTCCTTGCCTTCGAGGCGCCACTTGCCGGCGTCTTTGGCGCCGGGTTCGCCCTGGTAGTGGACGAAATCGGCGTAGGCGATCACTTCGGCGCGGATGAAGCCTTTTTCAAAATCGGTGTGGATCACGGCGGCGGCTTTGGGGGCGGTGTCGCCGATTTTGATGGTCCAGGCGCGCACTTCTTTTACGCCAGCGGTGAAATAAGTTTGTAGACCAAGCAGTTGATAACCGGCGCGGATCACGCGATCGAGGCCGGGTTCTGCCATGCCGAGGTCTTGCAGGAACACGGTTTTTTCGTCGGGTTCGAGTTCGGCGATTTCAGCTTCGAGTTTGTTGCACACCGGCACCACGAGCGCGCCTTCTGCGGTGGCGATGGCTTGAACGGTGTCGAGGTAGGGGTTGTTGCTGAAGCCGTTTTCGGCGACGTTGGCGATGTACATCGTCGGTTTGACAGTGAGCAGGTGCAAGGGGTGCAGCAGCGCCAGGTCGTCTTTTTCCAATTTGAGACTGCGCACAGGTTTGCCTTGGTCGAGATGGGCGCGGACTTTGCCGAGCAGCTCCTTCAGGCGCAGTTGGTCCTTGTCGCCGCTCTT
>JAIRJU010000310.1 GCA_031260485.1 Pseudomonadales bacterium
CGAACGCCGCTGCACAATCGTGGATCGAGCAGGGGCCGACGATCACCACGAGGCGATCGTCCTTGCCGTTCATGATGCCTTGGATGGCGCTACGCGTGGCGAGCACGGTGCGCGTGGCGGCGTCGGTGATGGGGAATTCATTGATCAATTGCAGGGGCGATAGCAGTTCTTTCATGGCGAGGATGC
Source organism: Pseudomonadales bacterium (assembly GCA_031260485.1). Classification (GTDB taxonomy): domain Bacteria; phylum Pseudomonadota; class Gammaproteobacteria; order Pseudomonadales; family Pseudohongiellaceae; genus CAILUG01. The sequence goes on from JAIRJU010000310.1 coordinate 187, forward strand.
GAGTGTCGTCGGTGCTGTTCAGCGCGGTTTTGGCGTTCATGGGAAAAGTCCTGTGTAGGTATTGGAATCAGCGTTTTATAATGCTCAGGTGCAAGGTGTGTGCGTCGATGTCGAAGCTCAAGGCGCCCGCGCCCGCTTGCAGGTTCTGGCACAGTGTTTCCTGTTTGATGTAGTCGGCATGTTCTGCGATGGCGGCGGCCAGTTCGCCTTCGGCGCGATAGTGCACGTCGATGCGGTCGGCTACGTTGAGGCCGCTGTCTTTGCGGGTTTTCTGGATGCGGTTCACCACTTCGCGCGCCAAGCCTTCGCGCAGTAGCATAGGGTTCAGCGCACAATCCATGTCGATGGAAATGAAGCGGTTCGACAGCGCTTCCAAGCCTGCCTTCGGTTCGCGCAGCACCAGGATGTCGTCCAGGCTGAAGCGTTCGCCGTCGAGCGTGAGCGCGCCATTTTCCTGTAATTCATCGAGCTGCGTGTTCGAGAGGCTTTCGATCAGCGTGCGAAAACGGCCAAATTCCTTGCCCAGGCGTTTGCCGAGCACGGGTGAATTGGGCTTGGCGTAGAGACGGATGTAGCGATCTTCTTCGGTGCTGTAGTGCACGTCCTTTACGTTGAGTTCGCTGCGGATGTAAGCCTCTAGCTGTGCGATGTCGGCTAGCATGTCGGCATCGCGGTGCAGAATGGTGAGCCGCGCCAGCGGGGTTTTGGTTTTGATCTTCACCTGATTGCGCTTTTGGCGGCCCAGCAAAATCACGTTCTGCATCCGCGCTACCGCCGCTTCCAGCGTGGGGCGGATCGCCTCCACGTGCGCAGTGGGATAGCGGCAGAGGTGCACCGATTCGGGCGTAGCTGCGCCGTTTGCGCTATACGGCAAGAGGCGTTGATAAATATGCTCGGCCAGAAACGGCGCGAACGGCGCCATGCACAGCGTAACGGTGTGCAGCGTGTGATAGAGCGTTTGATACGCCGCTTGCTTATCCGCGCTCATGCCGTCTTCCCAAAAGCGCGCGCGGTTGAGGCGGATGTACCAGTTGGTCAGCTCTTCAATGAATTCAAACAGCGCGGGCACCACGTTGTAGAGCTTGTACTCGGCCATTTCGCGCGTGACCTTGCTGAGCAGCGATTGCGCGCGGCTGAGCACCCATTGATCGGTGATGTTGCTGGATAGCGGCGCTTGGGTGCTGGCACGCCAGCCATCAATGTCGGCGTAGGTTTGCAGAAACTTGAAGCTGTTGTACCAGGGCAAGAGCGCGCGCCGCACCATGTCTTTCACGCCGCTGTCGGCGAAACGCTGTTCTTCCGCTTTCACCAGCCCTGAATTGATCAGATACAAACGCAGCGCGTCGGCGCCGTAATCTTCCATCAGGATGTCGGGTGGCGTGAAATTGCGCAGGCGTTTCGACATCTTCTTGCCGTCTTCCGCCATGACAATGCCGTTGACGATCACGTTTTTGAACGCCGGTTTATCATAGAGCGCCGTGCTCAAGACCAAGAGCGTGTAGAACCAGCCGCGCGTTTGATCCAAGCCTTCGGCGATGTATTCGGCGGGGAAGCCCGCGGCAAACAATTGCTGATTTTCAAAGGGGTAGTGCAGTTGCGCATAAGGCATCGAGCCGGATTCAAACCAGCAATCCAGCACTTCCTCCACGCGGCGGTAGGTACCGGCCTCGCCGTCACAGGTAAAGGTGATGTCATCCACGAATTCGCGGTGCAGATCGCTGACCAGAACACCGCTGTAACGCTGCAACTCTGCGATCGACCCGATGCAGATCATCTTGCCGCTGAGGTCGTTGACCCAGATCGGCAGCGGCGTGCCCCAGTAGCGGTTGCGCGAGATGCACCAGTCGATGGCGCCCGCGAGCCAGTTGCCCATGCGGCCACTCTTGATGTGCTCGGGCACCCAGTTCACCTGTTGATTGCTGGCCGCGAGGCGTTCGCGCAGCGCTTCCACCTTCACATACCACGACGGAATCGTGCGGTAGAGGATCGGCGTGTCGGAGCGCGGGCAGAACGGATAGGCGTGCACGATGGTTTCCTGCATCAACAGTGCGCCTTCCTCCTTGAGGCGGCGAATGAGGCTTTTATCCGCGTCTTTGACGTAAATGCCTTGGTAGTCGCTGACTTCCGCGGTGAACTTGCCTTCAACGTCGATGGGGCAGGGTGCGGCGCTGACGCCGTTGGCGCGCATCACGCGGTAGTCGTCCTCGCCGAAGGCGGGCGCTTGATGCACGATGCCGGTGCCGCTGTCGGTGCTGACGTAAGCATCGGCCACCACGACGAAAGCGCCTTCATTGGCGAGGTGTTTGAAATAGGGAAAGAGCGGCGCGTAGCGTTTGCCGACCAGTGCGGTGCCGGGCAGCGTGTCGAGTACGTCGAGTTTGCGCTGCTTGCCCACCGTGTCCAGGCGCGCGCTGGCGAGATAAAACACCTTGCCGCTTTCGCCATCGCGCACTTTGCTGTATTCGATGTCCGCGTTTACGCAGAGGCCAAGGTTGGAGGGCAGGGTCCACGGCGTGGTGGTCCATGCTGCCAGATAAGCGTCTTCGTCGTGCAGTTTGAACAATACGGTGACAGCCGGATCCTGCACGTCCTGATAATTGGACGAAGCTTCAAAATTGGACAGCACTGTGCCCAGCGCGGTGGAGAAAGGCACTACTTTTACGCCGCGGTAGATCAACTCCTTGTTCCACAATTGTTGCAGCACCCACCACACCGATTCCATGAAGGAAGGGTCCATGGTTTTGTAGTCGTTGTTGAAATCCACCCAGCGGCCAATGCGGGTGATGGTTTTTTCCCATTCGGCGGTATAGCGCTGCACGATGCTGCGGCATTCGTCGTTGTAGCCTTTGATGCCGAGTTTCTCCACCGCTTGCTGTGAACTCAGCCCGAGGCTCTTGTCGATTTCGTGTTCGATCGGCAGGCCGTGGCAATCCCAGCCGAAGCGGCGCTGCACGTAGCGGCCCTGCATGGTGTAGTAGCGCGGAATGATGTCCTTGAGCGTGGAGCCCACCAGATGCCCGTGATGCGGCAGGCCGGTGGCGAAGGGCGGGCCGTCGTAAAAAATGTAGGGCGGGCAATCGCGCGTGGCGGCCAAGGAGCGCTGGAATATCTGGCGCTCCTGCCAAAAGCGCAGCACCGCGTGCTCCGCGTCGACGAAGGAAAAGCTGTCTTCTTTTTGCTGCTCTTTTTGTTGCTCGAGGGTCTCGCTCACGGGTCACTTCCTGTTGAGAACAGATACAAAAAACCCGCCTCTGGGGCGGGTTTTCAAGGTCAATCACAAGCCTTCAACCCACCTTGCGGCGCTGAATGAAAAAGTAAATGAAGGCGTAGTGGTAATGTGTCATGGGGCGGGAAGGATAGTCGCTGATGGGTGAAAGTCAAGCCGGGCGCGGCCTGGCTCAGCGCCGTGCGGCCTCATACAGCGGCAGCACCGCGGGCAACAGGCTTTGAATTTCCTGGATACGGTTGGCGCTGGCGGGGTGGGTGCTCAGAATCTCTGGCGGCGCGCTGCCTTGGCTTGCGTTCATCATCTTCTGCCACAAGGTAACGCCAGCACGCGGATCGTAGCCGGCGCGGGCGGTGAGTTCGAGGCCGATGCGATCTGCTTCCGATTCGTCGTTGCGGCTGAATTTCGTCGCAATAAAGGCAGAATAGCCTTGATTGGCCAGATTGGCCGAACCCTGGCCCAGGCCGAGCAGCGCGGCGCCAAGGCCGATGGCGCCTTGCGCCACGAGCGCCTGCGACATCTGCTCGCGGGAATGCTCGCGCAGCGCGTGCGCGATTTCGTGGCCCATCACCACGGCGATTTCGGCGTCGCTCAGGTTCAGGGTTTTGATGAGGCCGGAGTAGAACATGATCTTGCCGCCCGGCATACAGAAGGCGTTGAGTTCATCGCTCTCCAGCACGTTCACTTCCCAATTCCAGTTCAGCGCGTCGGGGCGGAACACCTGCGTTTGCGGTTGCAGGCGCGCGGCGATCGTGCGCACGCGGTTCAGCATGGCGGTATCCTTGTTGAGTACGCTGCTTTTTTGCGCGTCGGTTTTCATCTCGGTATAGGCTTGCGCGGCGCCTTGGTTCATCTGATCCGAAGACACCAGCAGCAATTGCTGACGATTGGCGCCCACCACGCCGGAGGAGGTGGTGGTCTCGCAGCCGCTCATGGTCAAAGCCGCCAGACACACACCAAAGCCCACTGCCCATCTTGCCATTTTGAAGTTACGCATGTTTGCTCCCAGCCCATCGGCTTGAATTGACTTACCTGAATGTGCCGATCATAGAACTTCGCGCTAGCCAAGACCACCCACTTTTTGTGGCCCACGCTTTGTGGCGTTGTTTTGTGATTGTGAGCTTGTTTTGTGACGTGGTTGGCTTTCTGCCAAAATTGATGACTTTGCGCGGCCAGTGCCGTGGCGGCGGGAGCGAGCATGACGGATTTTGACGCAGATGTGGTGATCGCCGGGGGCGGCCCGGTGGGCATGGGCTTGGCGATCGAGTTGGGCCAGCGCGGCGTGCGCACGCTGGTGATCGAAAAATACGCCAAGCCACAGGCTATCCCCAAAGGCCAGAACCTCACCCAGCGCAGCATGGAGCATTTCCATTTCTGGGGCGCGGAACCGCAGTTGCGCGCCGCGCGCACGATTCCCGCCGCCTACGGCATCGGCGGCCTCACCGCTTACGGTTCACTGCTGTCGGGCCAGCATTACGACTGGCTGCAACGCCAACTGGTGCGCCAGTACTACTACACCGCCAACGAACGCCTGCCGCAGTACGCCACCGAACAGGTGTTGCGTGAGCGTGCCGCAGAACTGCCAGCGGTAGAACTGCGCTATGGCTGGGTGGCGGAAGCGGTAGCGCAGGATGCCGCTGGCGCTGAACTCGTGATTGCCGAGCACCAGGGCAGCGGCTATGCGCGGGTGCGGGGCCGTTATCTCGTTGCGTGCGACGGCAGCCGTTCCGTGATCCGCGAAGGTGCCGGCATTACCCAGACGCTGGCCGATCACGACAAGCTGATGGTGCTCTTGGTATTCCGCTCCAAAGCGTTGAGCCGTTTGTTGCTGGAACGCTTTCCTGGCAAGTCGTTCTATAACGTACTGCACCCGTCGCTGAAGGGTTATTGGCTGTTTTTTGGCCGTGTCGGTTTGGATGATGATTGGTTCTTTCACGCGCCCGTGCCGCGTGAGGCGCAGAACGGCGGGTTCGACTTTGCCGCTTATCTGCATTTCGCGGTGGGCGCGACCTTTGATGTGATATTCGAGCACATCGGTTTCTGGGACCTGCGCTTCGCCATCGCCGATCGCTACCGCGTAGGCCGCGTTTTCGTGGCAGGCGATGCCGCGCACAGCCATCCGCCTTATGGCGGCTACGGCATCAACACAGGGTTCGAGGATGCGCGCAACCTTGGCTGGAAGCTCGCCGCGGTGTTGCAGGGCTGGGGCGGCCCCATGCTGCTCGAAAATTACCATGAAGAACGCCACGGCGTGTTCGCCTCGACCGCGCATGATTTCATTGAAAAATCCATCAACGAGGATCGCGCTTTTCTGGAACGCTACGACCCCGCGCAAGATGCCGCCGCTTTCGCCAGCGCCTGGGCGGCGCGCGGGCAAGGCGCCGTGCTGGAGGTGAATGCCTTTGAACCCAACTATCGCGGTTCATCCACCGTGTGGGGCGTCGTGGGCGCGGGCTGCAACGCGCTCGGGGGCCATACCTTGAAGGCCGAAGCCGGCCGTCATCTCGCGCCACAGCCCTTGGGTGATGGCCGCAATGTTTACGCCGCCCTGGGCGCGGGCTTTACCTTGCTGGCCTTTGGGCAGCAAGACGCGGCGGTCGCTTCCTTCGCCGAGCACGCGGCGGCCCTGCAAATACCGCTACGCATCGTGCGCGCCAACCGCGACGGCGAACGCGAAAATTACCAAGCGGGTCTGATATTGGTGCGGCCCGATCAGTTCGTGGCGTGGGCGGGAGACAGCGCCGAGGATGCTGGCATTATTTTGAAACGAAGCGTTGGCTATTGAGAAAAGCGTTGATTTGCGCTGCATCGGCTGTTCCGCGCGCACATCATTTCGCTCGTGCATCATTTCATTCGTGTATCAAGGCGCCACCAAAAACGCCAACCACATGCACAGCAAGATCAGATGCACCACGCCCGAGAGCAAGCTGGCGCGGCCTATGCCGTAGGTAATCATCGCCATCAGGAACGACAGCCCCAGCAAAATTGCGCCGCCTTCGGAAACGCCAAGCTCCAGCGGGTGATCGGTCCACCAGGCGATCACGGCCACGGTCGGCACGGTGAGGCCGATGCTGGCCACCGCCGAGCCGAGTGCCAGATTGATCGAGGTTTGCAACTGATCCGCCAGCGCCGCGCGCACGGCCGTGGTGGCTTCCGGCAGCAGCACGATGGCGGCCACGATCACGCCCACCAGCGAAGGCGGTGCGTCGATGGCGGCCACGCCGTGCTGAATGAAGGGCGATACCGCCTTGGCCAGCAACACCACCGCCGCCAACGCGATCAACAACAACCCGAGCGCAATCAGCGCGGCGCGCGTCGTTGGCCGTGGATTGGTCGTTGCGCCGCCGCGTTTGCGCCGCGGGGGGATGAAATGATCGCGGTTGCGCACGGTTTGCACGAACGTGAAGGCAAGCCACAGCAGCAGGCAGCAGATGCTCACGAACGCCAGTTGCGCTCCTGAATAATAGGGGCCGGGCGACGATACCGTGTGATTAGGCAAAATCAGTGTGACAGACACCATGGGCAGCAGCACCGTCAAATACGCCTGTGCGCCCTGGGTGTGGAATTCCTGCTCGCGGTGCTTGAGCGCGCCCACCACGATGCAAAGCCCTGCCAGCCCGTGCAGTACCAGCACCACCACCGCATGAATGGCATCGCGCACCAAGGTGGGCTCCGGCTGCGCGCCCAGCATGATGGACACGATCAAGCCAAGCTCGATCACTGTCACCGCCAGTGCCAGCACCACCGCGCCGAACGGTTCGCCCACCCGTGCCGCCACCACCTCCGCGTGATGCACTGAAGCGAGCACGCCCACCAATAGCGCCGCGCCGAGAATGACCCCCGCCCAGGCCGCCGTATTGTCTTTGAACACCAGTGCGAGCAAGAGCGCCAGCGCTGGCGTGAACAGGCTCCAGTCGATGTACTTGTCCTCGGGCGAAGGCACGGCGGTGTCGCTACTCATGGTGAATTCTCATGTCAAAAGTGGGTAAGAAGTCATTGTGCCGAAGTTATTGTGCTGAGGTCATTGGGCTGAAATCATTGTGCAGAAAACTGCTTGCCGCGCTCTCCCTTGCTGTCATCACCCATCAGATAAAGATACACCGCCATCAACGCTTCCGGCGTTGGCAGCGTGGCGGGATCTTCGGCGGGAAAGCCAACTCTGCGCAGCGCGGTGGCACAAGGGCCGGGGTTGAGGCTGTTCACGCGGATATTACTGGTGTTCTCGAGTTCGAGATGAAACAGCGCCGCCAGATTTTCCAGCGCGTGCTTGGCGATGGCGTAGCCGCCCCAGTAGGCGCGCAGCTCGCGGCCAGCGGTGGAACTGGTGAAGATCAGCGAAGCGGACTCGGCAGCACGCAAGAGCGGCAGACAAGCGCGCGTGAGCGCGAACGGCGCCGTCAAGTTCACCTGCAACAGACGCTGCCAGGAATCGAGCGCATGATGCTCCAGCGGCAAAATCGGTGCGAACACACCCGCATTGTGCAACAGGCCATCGAGCCGCCCGAATTCGCCGTGGATCAGGTTGGCAAGTTCAAAATAATTGTTTTCATCAGCACGTTCCAGATCGAGCACGAACAGCGCTGGGTCTGGGCACTGTTCGGCTTCGATGCGGTCGTAAACGGCATCCAGTGCGGCTTCGTCACGGCCCAGGAGCAACACCGTGGCGCCATGGCGCGCATAAGCCAAGGCCGCCGCGCGGCCCAGCCCTGAACCGGCGCCAGTGACGAGGATGATTTTGTCTTGCAGCAAGTTCGGGGGGCTTTGATAGTGGAACATAGGCTAAAGAATCTCAAACCAGAACGAGACCCCGGGTATTTGAGCATTGTTTTTATAAAGGAACGGGATGTCGGTCCCTTGCTCGGGGTGGAAGATTTGCTTGACTTGCTTGCTGAGTGCCGGGTCGTTGCACACAAAGAAATTCGGTAGTACTACCTTGAACGGTGGCTTTTGGCAAAGCAGCATTGCAGCGATTAGATACTGCTCGGAATAAAGCCAGGAGTTCCACTGTGGGGGATAGTCCGAGGGCAAAAATATATCGTGCACATGCACCAGAAGCCCTGAAGGGAGGCGAGGCAGGATGTCCAGGAAGAACGTAGTCACGTCGGAATTGGGAAATACTCTGTGCGAGCCGTCAAAAAACAAAATGTCCCCTGGTCCCAAATTTTCGAAAATACTCAACTCGCATTCTTCGAGTGGCTTGCGGATCACGCTGTCACATAGCGCATCGATCCCCGCACGTGGCTGAGGGTCGATGGAGGTGATCGAGGTGTTCAGCTTGCCCCATCGAATCGCGTGCCGGGCGAACATGGTCGAGTAGCCGGAGCCAATTTCAAGATAACGGTTGGGTTTACGATCCAGCAGAAAATTGACCAGCGACGCCGCGTCGAGGCAACTGAACCATACATTGTTCCAATAAGGATCTATTTTGGCTCTGTCTCCCTGGTATGGCACCGCATGAAGCGCCGCACGGTTCGACGACATGGTTTGAAGAACGCTTTCGTAGGTGCCTCTTGACTTATCGAGTACCGCTTGCAGCGTGCTGTGAACGGGCTTGCCAAATCCCCACCGGGGACGCGGATTGACAGGATAGTTGTCGGAAAAGGGTGAAGTCCGCTGTGCGGGAGGAGGGGCAGTTTCGGCTCTGACATGGGCAAGTGTTTTGGCCATGAACCGAGCGCATATCTGCAGGACTGCCGGGGAGCGCAATACGTCTTGGTGCAGGAACACGATGTTGTGCTGCCATTTGTGACGTTGAATGTCACGCAAAACAGGGTAAAGACCCTGTTCAGCTAACTTGGCGATCACATCGACATCCAGAATTTGTCCGTCCCAACGTGCAGTGGCTTCCAGTTCTGCGAAGAATAAAACCGTATGTTTGAGGGCATTTTCTGCGCCAGCCAGCACTGATCCAATCGCGCCTTCCACATCGACCCACATGGCATTTGTGGCAATACCATCGCCCAGAAAATCATCCAGGCGCCGCCCTTCGACTTGGTATTTCTTCATCGTCTCCATGGACCATATATTGGTATTGTGTATGCTTCCCATGGTGGTTACTTCTTTTCCTGGTTCTTTGCCAGGTATCAAAAAATCATAGGTACGATTTTCGTCGGCGATACACTGGAAGCGATATTCCACTCCCGTTGCTTCTACTATTGCTTTAAATTTTTCATGGACTTGAGGGTTGGCTTCAAACGCTACTACACGAGAGTCAGGGAGCTTTTGTTTTATCGTTCTGGAAAATGATGCTTCATGAGCGCCAATTTCAAGAATCGTTTTTGGCTTTAAGTGCAAGACTAGCTCAGCAACTGTCGCAGCCAGATCATTGACTGTTACTGCTCTGGCTTTAGGTTGTTTAGTCGTGTCTTTGGGTAGGGCGCATATCTGCAACTCTTCTTGCAGCTTCAGCATAAATTCCAGATAGTCAGTATTCACAAATCGCTCCTTTTTAATGTTTTGGTCTCGGTTATTTTTCCATTGCTACTAAATACGCACACAGCGCCCACGGATCGGCGGCGACGAAATTGGCACCCCAATGCTCTGGTTTTTCACCGCGCGGCAAATATCCCCAGGCGGCGGCGATGCTGCTCATACCGGCGTTGCGTGCGGCGTCCATGTCGCGCGGGTGATCGCCGACATAGACGCAATGCTCCGGTGCTATGGCAAGCTCGCTGCACGCGCGCAAGAGGCCCGCAGGGTTCGGTTTGCCTTGGTTGCCGACGTCGTCGGGGCATACCAGGGAGCCGCAGTGCGCGAAGCTGGGAAAGCGTGGCAGCAAGAGGCGGCTGAAGCGGCGCGGTTTGTTGGTCATGATGCCCCAGGGCAGCGGTGCGGCATCGAGCGCGGCGAGCAGTTCGGGCACGCCCTCATACAGTTGCGCGGCGCTGTGCTGCTGCTCGTAACCGTCGAGGAAGCGTTGCATCAGCGGCGCGAACTCGGGCGCGTCGTCAGCGAGATCGAAGCCCAGTTTGAGCATAGCGCGTGCGCCGTCGGAAACATTTTCTTGCAAGCGCTGTGGATCGACGGCGGGGCGGCCTTCAGCGGCGAGAAGGCGATTGAGCACCAGCGCGAAATCGGCCTGGGTGTCGAGCAAGGTGCCGTCCAAATCGAAGAGTACGGCCTTGAGGATCACGCGTGCGTTGCCTTGGTGAAGTGCATCAGATAGTTGACGTCCACATCGGCGCTCAAGCGGTAGGTTTTAGTGAGCGGGTTGTAGCTCATGCCCTTGATTTCGCCGAGCGTGAGCTGCGCTGCGCGCGCCCAGGCGGCGAGTTCCGCAGGGCGGATGAACTTGGCGTAGTCGTGCGTGCCGCGCGGCAGCAGTTTGAGCAGGTATTCCGCGCCTACCACCGCGAACAACCAGGCCTTGGGATTGCGGTTGAGGGTGGAAACGAACAGGTGTCCGCCCGGTTTGAGCAGCGCGGCGCAGGCGTGCAGCACGGAGGCAGGATCGGGGACGTGCTCCAGCATTTCGAGGCAGGTCACCACCTCGAATGCGCCGCCATGGCGCGCGGCGTATTCTTCGGCACTGGC
>JAIRJU010000313.1 GCA_031260485.1 Pseudomonadales bacterium
CAATATCTGGAAATCAACAACGCAAACCCAAAGCCATTCAACTGGACCAAGAGCGCGGATGCAATCTTGGCCAGCATTGAACGATTTTGTCTGCGAATTTCTAACTCAGGACACTAGCGAGTTGGTGCTCTCCTTCAGCGCCGAAAGCTAAGATGGTATAGTAGCTATAAATAATGGCAACTAAAGTAGGTAGTGTTTTACTTGTTTTCATAATGACTAAAAATGAAAGTGTTGACCTTTCTTGCGACTCTAGCCTACTGTTCGGCCCCATGCAATAAAAAGATTCATGTGTTTCTAACAACAGAGTTTGAAAGTGACGATTTTGGCCTGTGAAGCGCTACGACGATTGCGTGAAGGCAATCGCCGGTTCATGGAGAACAAACTCCGTGGTGCGGACATCCCCATTGCGTTTGGCAACGCGGCGCAAAAACCTTTTGCGGTTATTCTCGGCTGCTCGGATTCTCGGGTGCCGGTGGAGATCGTATTCAATCAAGGCTTCGGCGATCTCTTCGTGATCCGTGTTGCGGGCAACATCGTGGCGCCCTCGCAGATCGGCAGCATCGAGTTCGCGGTGGAAAAATTTGGTACGCCCTTGGTCGTGGTAATGGGGCATACGCATTGCGGCGCCGTGGCGACCACGCTGGACGAATTGCAGCGGCCTGGCACGCCAAGCCGTAATCTGCGTTCCATCGTCGATCGCATACGCCCCGCGGTGCAGGGGCTCTTGAGCACCGAGTTGCGCGAGACGCCTGAACTCTTGCTACGCGCTGCCGTTCGCACCAACGTGAGCATCGCCGCCAATTTTTTGCGTCATGGTACGGAAGCCTTGGAGCAACTGGTTGAAACCGGAGAACTGTTGGTCATCGGCGCCGAGTACTCCCTGGACACGGGGCAAGTCGATTTTTTTGACGGCGTACCGTCTGATTGCCGTTGAGTGTTTTGCCATGAGGCCACGCCAATGAGCGGCGTGGCCATCCAAATCAAGGCGCTGGTTTGAAGGCCAGCAGCACGTTGCCGGGCACCCCCATCAAGCCGTAACCCGATTGCACGAACAGTGTGCCGTTGGCCGCCCAGATCGAGAAGTTGTCGATGGCGCCGCCATGCCCTTTTACGCCATTGAACGTATCGAAAGAGCGCGCGGTGTCGAAGCTGAAAAGAGGCTCGCCGCGTGTCGCATCGAACACTTTTACGAAACCGTCGCTGCTGCCCTGTATCACCGCGCCATCAACCAGCAGTGTGGCCGCGCTCATGCCGTAGTTGCTGCCGCAACTGCGCAATTCCTGCTGGCGGTTGCCGGAACAGTCGGGCTGGTGCAGATAAGACCAAAGGGGAGTGCCGGTGTTTATATCGAGCGCATACAGGCCCGGCGCGGCGCCGTCAGCCGTGGGGCCGGTGGACAAATTGTTGCCCGCGAAGAGGCGCTGGCCATCGAAGGCCATGGCCCAGTGAATGCCGCCCATGGCGCCGCCTGGCCCCACTTTGGTATTCCATACCAATTCTCCAGTGTCGGGATCGAGCGCCCATACCACGCCGCTCTTCTGGCCTGCCACAACCAGATCGGGGCCACTATTACGCTGCGCCAGCATGATGGCTGCGCCAAAATCCCAGTCTTTGTTGATGCTGTAATCCGGTGGGCAGTTGGGCCCATTGGGATCGTTCGTGCAGCCAGTGAGAAAGATGTCATTTGCGGTGGCCTGGAATTTCCAGGCCAAAGAACCATCCTCCATGCGTAGCGCCAAAACAGCGTCGCTGGTATCGGTTGCCGGTGCGGAAGTGTTCTCGCCGGTGCCGACATAAATCAAGCCGCGCTGTTCATCAATGGCGGCGGCAGTCCAGATCGGCGCACCCGAGGGCCCCCAGAGTTGTGTGCCTACCCGGCTCACGCTGGTGGGTTTGGCATCTTCCATGGTGTGGTACACCCATAAGCGCGCACCGGTCTTGGCGTCGAGCGCCACCACGGCGCCGTGGCTGGTGCAGCACTCGTAATCGGGCGCTGCTCCCATATTGAGTTCACCGGAAGAAATCGGCACGAACACGCGATCGCCATAAAGTACGGGCATGGCGGTGACATTGGACACGCTGGTGATCTTCACGCTCGCATCCCACAGCACCGCCGCGCTGATGGCGTTGATCAGGAGCACATGCGCCGCGGCATCGGCCAGCACCAATACCGGCGTGCCGTCGGCCAGGGTGTGATAGCCAATCGTGGTGCGCAGCGGCACGTCGTGTTCGTACACCCATTTCACGCAGGGGTTGTCACCGCCGATGTCGAGCGCGAATAACTGGCCAGAATCGACGATGGGGTAGTACATGGTGTTGCCAACGATGGCCGGTTGTGAGCGCATGTTGGCGGTCTGCGGGAAAGCCATGCTCCACGCCAGTTTCAATTTGCCCATCTGCGCGGTGGTGAGCCCGGCTTGTTCGGCGCTCAGGCGACGCTGATTCCGCAGATCGAAACCTTGGGTCCAGATGGTGGGCTTGCCGACATCCACCGCGCTGCGTTCGGCAGGACAGGTGTGAGCGGCTATCCAACTGTTGTCGATGTCGGCGGTAGCAGATAGATAGCTCACCACGTCGTCGATGTCTTTTTCATTCAGGCTGGCGGCTTGTACCTTCATCTTGCCATTGGTCAAGGCATAGGACACGGCGCGCGGCCCCATGCGGCGCAGGGTGTCGAGCGGCGGCGATTTGGTGGCCTCGGGCATCGCATGGCAGGTGGCGCACAGATTGTCGTAGATGGCCTGACCGGCGGCGTTGGCCTGGCTTGAAATAACCTGCTGCGCGTTGGCGGGGTTTGTTACGGCAGCCAGTGTGAGCGACAGCAAAGCGGATGCGCAAGGCAAGAAGCGGAGTGGCAGCGGCATAGGAATTCTCGTTATTCGCTAAGGATTATTGCAAAGAAAGGATTATTGCAAAGAACTGCCTGCGCAAGCGGCGAATGATGGCATTCGCCGCTTGCGCTCAGGGCTCAGGCGAGCGCCGATTCGAACAAGGCAAGGAGACGGCCCCAGGCTTTTTCCGCCGTGGCCTGGTTGTAGGCGGCGGAGTCGATCACGCACCAGCCATGCAAAGACTCGGGATAAACCTCGATTTCCGCCTTCAAGCCCTTGGCATCGAAGGTCTCGCGCAGGGTTTTCTTTGCGTCTGGTTCGCGTTCGTCGTCATTGGTGGCGATGGCGATCAAAAAGCTGGCCTGCATTTGAGGAATCAGCAGATGCGGGCTGTCTTTGCCTGCCGTGGCGAGTCCAGCGCCATGGAAGGTGCCAGCGGCGCCGACCCGCGCAGGAGCAGTGGCGGCGGCACGCATCACCATCGGGCCGCCCATGCAATAGCCGATGGTGCCCATCTTGCGTGAGGTATTCACGGCGCTTTGCTGGTCCAGCCAGGCGATGAAGGCGCGGGCATCGGTAACGTGGGTGTCGGCGGTCAGTTTTTGCGCCATGGGCATGACGGTGTTGCGGACGGCGTCATCCTGGAAGTTGGCGCCTTCGGGGACTACGGGAGATTTGGCGCTGCGATAGAAGGGGTTGATTACCAGCACGGCATAGCCGGATTCGGCAAGCCGTTTGCCCATGGCGCGGAAAGCGGGGCGCAGGCCGAGAATATCCGGCCATACCAACACAGCCGGCGCGGAGCCGCTTGCCGGGTGTACGAAGTAAGCATCGGCGACACCATCCGGTGTCGTGATTTCCACATCACGTTCCGTTACTGCCTGGGCATTGGCTACGGGGGGCAGCATCATTGCCATGCCCGCGCCAACGGAGAGCGCGCCGAACTGGCGGCGGCTGAACGGGGTTCGCTGTAAGTAGGCGATAGAATCTTGCAGGGTGTCGAGATCGCACATGTTTCCTCCTCTGGCCCAAGGGGCAAAATAAAAAAGTGCAGGGAGGATGACCGTTCCGTGGAGGCTTTGCAAGAGCGCGGCGTTTGCGACGGGCAAGAGCGCCGTATGGCGGTCACAAAATCATGAAAGGTGATGGCGTTTTGCCAGCGCTTGGTGCATGGTGCAAAGTTCGTCCCCCTGGAGCGGATCTGGATTGTGGTAGTCAGGGGGGCAGTCAGGGGTCAGTGTAGGCTGTTGGATTGCAGTGTTTAGTCTGGTGTTGCTTCGTAAATGCACAATCGAACACTAAAGCAGAGGTCTATGGAAGAAATGCGAGGCGAGGGTGAAATGACGCGTTAGATACGAAAAAATTACACAAATTTGACGACCGGGCGGTAAATAGAAAAGTTAATCTTGTGCCCGAGTTTTCATACTTGCGGTTCAATTATCCCCGCCCATTGAGTAGTCGGGCACCGATAGTTCCAATAATCAAACCATCGAAAGTAATCTACCCAGGAGGCTAATCGTCCATGGCGCGTTCGTCCTGCAGCTTTGCTCCAAACAAAGCGCACACCTTATTCATGCCCGCCGTATTGTGGCTGGCAATGCACGGTCTGTCGGCTCAAGCCCAGGCTCCCTTGAATGATGCCACGATTGCGGCCCAAGCCGGGGTTGATGCCGCTGCTGCTGCATCGCAGCAGACTATCAACAACCTGGTTGATGAAACCCAGAGGATCGGCACTCAATATGCCAACATGCTGGCCGAAGTCGACAGCTTGAACCAATACAACGAGCGTCTACAGCAGCAAGTCAATGCTCAGTTGACCGAAGTCGCGTCCATCCAGAACCAGCTCAACGAAATCGAAACCACCAACCGCGAAGTGCTGCCGCTGATGGATCGCATGGTGCAAACGCTGGATCAGTTCGTGAAAGCCGATGTTCCCTTCGAATTGGAGGTTGCGGCTGATGGTGGCAAGGGTCGCCTCGTGCGCGTGCGCGATCTCGTGGATCTGATGGGCCGTGCTGATGTGTCCATCTCCGAAAAATATCGCCAAATCCTTGAGGCATACCAGATCGAACTGGATTATGGCCGCACGGCGGGTACCTATCAGGGCACGCTGGGCGATGGCGCCAATTCCAAAACTGTGCAATTCGTGCGTCTGGGCCGCGTTGCGCTGCTGTATCAAACGCCAGATGGCAGCGACACTGGCTACTGGGATGTGCGTAAAAAGTCTTGGGTGCAGGATGACAGCTACCGTGATGCCATCAAACGCGCCTTGATCGTCGCCCGTGGGGACGGCGCTCCAGACCTGATGCGCGTACCCGTGCCTGCTCCGGAGGCTGCAAAATGAAAATGCTGTTCCGCAGTGTAGTGCTTTCTCTGGGCGTTATCGGCAGCACGGCTGTGATGGCTCAGAGCATCGACGCAGTCATCGAGCAGGCGCGTAGCGCTCGTGCTGTGACGCAACAACGCTTCAACGAGAGAGCCACGCAATTTGAAGCCGCTGATGCCGCCACCCGTCAACGCTTGATGACGGAAGCCACAGCGCAGCGCAAAGCGCTCTCCGATCAGGTAGCGCAGAAGACCGTTAACTATACCGATAACGATGGCAAGATCGTGAAGGCCAATGGTGAGTTGCGCGCCGCAGCCGCCAAACTGGGCTTGGGTGAAGTGTTTGGTCTGGCGCGTCAGGTCGCCAACGACCAAATCTCGCCTCTTCAGCAATCAATGATTGGCGCGCAGTATCCGAGCAATGATCGTATTGCCTTCCTGCAAGGCTTGGCTGCCAACACCCACATGTTGACCGTCGACCAGCTTGAGCGTCTGTGGTTTGAACTGTCGCGTGAGATGGCGGCTCAGGGAGAAGTGGCCAAGTTCAATGGTTCCGTGGTACTGCCTGGCGGCGCCAGCGAAAATGCGCAGATCGTGCGTATTGGCCCCTTCACGGCAACTTCTGGCGATCGTTATTTGAGCTATTTGCCGGAATTGAATCGCTTGACCGTACTGCCACGGCAGTTGCCACAGCCTTTCCAGGGTGATGCAAGCAGATTGGCGAGCGCCACCAACGGCTATGTACAGGCTACTGTTGACAGCACTCATGGTGTACTGCTGGGCATGTATGTTGAACGTCCGAACTTCGTCGAGCGCGTCAAGCAGGGCGAAGAAGTGGCTATTGTAATCATCACGGTGGGTGCTCTTGGCGCCGTGGCATTTATTTTCCAACTGCTCTACCTCATCAAGACCCGTCTGGCGGTATCGAGCCAGTTGCGTCAGCCACACGCGCCCAAGAAAAACAACCCTCTGGGGCGTGTACTCTTGGCATTCAAAGGCGATGGCAGCACGATTGAGGAAGATACTGATATTCTGGAATTGCGTCTGTCTGAAGCGGTAATGAAGGAAGCGCCAGGCCTTGAGCGCAGCCAAGCCTTTCTGCGTCTCTGCGTTGCCGCTGGCCCGTTGTTGGGGCTGATTGGTACTGTTGTCGGTATGATCATCACCTTCCAGAGCATTACCGAAACCGGGTCGAGCGATCCCAAGATGATGGCTACCGGTATCGGTCAGGCCATGATCGCCACCGTACTGGGTCTGGGGGTGGCGGTACCTTTGTTGTTCGGCAACGCGCTGTTGACTAGCTTGTCCAAGAGCATCATGCAGATTCTGGACGAACAGAGCGCAGGCATCCTGGCTGAAACCCTGGAAAAGCGCAGAGGAAAAACCAATGCCTGAGAGCTTCAATCTCCTGACAGCGGTTACCGAGCTGATTGAGAAGGGCGGGCCTTTCGTGTTCGGCATTTTCGCTACTGGCGTATTGATGTGGGCGATGATTGCTGAGCGTTATGTCTACTACTTTGCGATCCTGCCGGGCCGCATTCGTAGCACCCTGGTCGCGTGGGAAGCGCGGCCAGAGCATGAGTCCTGGAGTTCCAGGCAGATTCGTCGCTTATACATTTCCCGGCTCAACGCCGAAATGACCAGCGGCTTCCCTATCATGCAGGTGCTGGTGCCGCTATCGCCGCTCCTGGGCTTGGTGGGAACCGTCAGTGGTATGTTGGAAGTGTTCGATTCCATGGCGCTGCGCGGTTCCGCCGACGCAAAAACCATGGCCAGCGGCGTATCCCATGCCATGGTCTGCACCATGACGGGGCTGGCTGTCAGTATTTCTGGCCTGTACCCCATGCACTATTTCCGCGCTCGCGCCCACCGCGAGACGGAACTGGTGTCCGATAAACTTGTTTACTGAAGAGGCTGAGCACATGCGCTTGCGTAGACATGTCAGTGAGTCACACGAATCCTCGCACGGTATCGATTTGGCGCCGATGCTGGATTTCGTCATGAACCTGCTCATTTTCTTCATCATTACGGCAATTTTCCTGAAGCAGTTCGGGTTTCCGGTAAACCGTCCAGAGGCGTCGCAGTCCAACTCGGAAAGCAGCAGCATCCAGATTCAGGTGCTCGCTAGCGGAGAAGTGTTCATGGACGGCCGCCAGGTAGAGGTACGTGCGGTACGTGCCAATATCGAACGGCTCAAGGCTTTGAAACCTGAAGCGGGTGTCGTAGTGATAATGGATCCAACGGTGAAAGCGAGTTTGCTGATACCCGTTGCAGACCAGGTGCGTCAGGGCGGCATCTCCAACATTACGGTGCTGGAATCTAATTAATCGGGAGGGGGTTAAACACAATGCAAGCACGTCGTCATAGTGGCGAAAGCGAAGATCACGGCATCGACCTTGCGCCGATGCTGGATTTCGTCATGAACCTACTGATCTTCTTTATCATTACCACATCGTTCGTTAAAGAATCTGGTGTGTCGGTCACTCAAGTTCTTGCTAACACCGGGGAGCAAAATGAGAACGGTAATATCATTATCAGTGTTCGTGAGAACGGTGATATCTGGATGAACCGTAAACGTGTAGATCTGCGTCAGGTGCGTCCTACGGTGGAACGCTTCCACATTGAGCGTCCTACTGACGAGGTGTTCGTCGTGCCTGACGCTGCGGCGAATGTTGACATTTTGGTCAAGGTCATGGATGAAGTACGCGCAGCCGGGCTGCGCAATACTGGTATCGGCAGCAGTCCCACTGGAGGTTGATATGATCTTAAGATTCCTGCGTTATCCCATAGGCATTGCTTTTGGTTTGGCGCTCACAAGCGTCATGTTCTGGACGATGTGGAGCCTCACCAGCGAAAGGCCCGAGGTCGATAAGCTCGAGGTCAGGCGCATTGAATTCACCCGTATGGTGCGCGATACGCAAACCGAAACTCGCCGTGTGGAGAAGGTGGAGCGTACGCCCCCGCCAGTTACCCCAGACATGCCGCAGATGTCCCTGAGCAATACCAGCGGGGCAACCACCGTCGTGAGTTTGGCTCCCACCGTTGATGTGGGTAGTGCCATTGGCAAAATTGGGATAAATGCCGCTGCGAACCGGGATCCCGTACCGCTGGTACGCATCCAGCCGGATTATCCGCAGCGCGCGTTGAGCCGTAACATTGAAGGTTGGGTACAAGTGCAGTTCACCATTACTGAGACAGGTTCGGTGGCGGACGCCAAGGTCGTGGCATCGGATCCGCCCAATATGTTTGACGATGCCGCGATCAAGGCGATCTTGCGTTGGCGTTATAACCCGATGATCGAAGATGGTACGCCAGTAGCGCGCCCTGGGATGCAGACCATTTTGCGCTTCAATTTGGATGGTAAATAAGCCATGAAACAACGTTCTTCTGTTATGCCCAAGTGTCTCGTTTTGGCTCTTGCGCTCGGGGTTTATTCTGTTGGCACTCCGTCAGTATTTGCTGCTGCTCAAGAAGGCGGGCGCGCTTCCGCGCCGACCATTGACGAGCGCACTGGTCGTGTTCTCACCCAGGCTTTTGAACTGCTGGGTAAAGACGATTACGCTGGCGCCCGTGCAGCCCTGCAAGGGTTGAATATGGATCGCTTGAGTCCCTACGAGCGCAGTCGTGTCGAGCAGATTTATTATTCGATTGACGCAGCATCTGAAAATTACGCCGGTGCCCGCCAGCACATGCAGGCCGCACTGGCGTCCGGTGGTCTCACGGAGGGGGAGACTTCCCAAGGCCAAAAGGCGGTGGCGTCGCTTTATCTTTCGGAGGAGAACTGGGTTGAAGGTACAAAGGCCTTGGAGGCTTGGTTGAATGTTCCTACCAATAAAGTGCTTCCCGCTGATTATTACCTGCTTGCTATTGCTTATTATCAGCAAGGTCAGGTTGACAAGGCATTAGTGCCAGCCCGCAAGGCTGTCGATATGACGGAAACGCCACAGGAAACCTGGTTACAGTTGTTGAACTCGCTGTTACTGGGAAAAGAAGACTACAATGCGGCGCTGCCTGTAACACAAAAATTGGTGGCCTTGTACCCTCGTCAGGCAAGCTATTGGACACAGTTGTCGTCGATCTATGCGATAAAAGAGGATTACGCCAATTCGCTCGTGGTGTTGGAACTCGCCCACCATGCGGGCCTGCTGACGCAGTCTGCCGATTTGCGCCGTCTGGCGGATATGTACTCGGTGCGTGAGCTGCCTTATCGCGCTGCGGTCTTGCTCCAGGAATCGATCGATAAAAAGTTGATTGAGCCGGATGGCAAGGTATATGAACAGTTGGCCAATGCCTTGATGAATGCTCGCGAATTCGAGCAGTCTCTGCCGGTATTCGAAAAAGCCGCTGGCCTCAGCAGTGACGGTACGCTGTATGCCCGCCTGGGTGAAATGAATGCTCAACTCGACAACTGGCAAGCCGCTATCGACGCTTACCAGAAAGCGGTCAACAAAGGCGGCTTGAAAGATAACGCTCAGCCAGTGTTGATGACAGGTATTGCCTATTACAACCTGGGGAAACTCAGTGAAGCGCGCAACTGGTTCCAACGCGCTTCTGCGACGGCAAGCACCAAGAAAATCGCCGATGCTTATATAACGCTGATTAACAGCAAGTTGAACTAGTCTTGAGGCTGCCAACCATTTCAGAAGGGCATTTTTGCATGTTTTACCCAACACGTTCTGCACTATTTTTTGTTGCCATGCTGGCGAGCACGGGCTTGTTTGCCGCTGCGGCGCAGCAAGCTCAGCCTCAGCAAGCGGCAGCGACGACGCAACAGCCTGCCGGGCCCACTGTGACGGCTGATATGCTGACACGCGCCATCACCGCGCAGCGCACGGCGGAAGTCACCAGCAACCGCGCCAGAGAGCAGCGCTTCACCAAGGCGCGTGATGAAAAACGGACGCAGTTGACGCAAGCCACGCGCAACCGTGATACCGCGGAAGCCCGCAGCAAGGCGTTGAACAAGCAGTTTGACGACAATAAAGTGCGTATCGATGACATCAACGAGCAATTGCAGGTGAGTCAGGGCAACCTGGGTGAATTGTTTGGTGTCACCCGCCAAGTGTCTGGTGACGTTGCGGGAACGCTAGCTGCCTCCTTGACCAGTACCCAGATCGCACTTGCGCCGGGTGAAGAAGGCCGCGTCGAACTGCTGCGCCGTCTTGCCAGCGCAGAGGCGTTGCCGGACATCAAGGATCTCGAAGGTCTGTGGTTGTCCATTCTTGACGAACTGAAGATGAGCGGCGAAGTCGTGCGTTACGAAGCGCCGATCCTTGCTGACGATGGCATCACTTCGACTCCGCGCCAAGTGGTACGGGTCGGCTCCTTCATGGCCTCCTCCAACGGTGAGTATCTGGGATACCTGACTTCGGTAAATCAGTTTTTCAAGCTGACACGTCAACCGTCGTCTGATCTCATCAACGTCGCGCGCAATTTGCAGACGGCAACCACAGGCTACACGCCTGCCATTGTGGATCCGTCCAGCGGCGCGCTGATGGCCATGTACGTAGATCGCCCGAATTTTATTGAGCGTATCCAAAACGGTGAAGCCGTGGTTTATGTGACCGTGGCCGTTGGCATCATTGGCGTTGCTGCAGCCCTGATCCAGTATATTTATCTGTTCATTACCCGCATGGCGGTGGGCAACCAACTGCGTAATCTTGCCAATCCGAAGACCAACAACCCCTTGGGGCGCCTGCTTCTGAGCGCCAGTGGCAAGGGCAACGAGTCGGCGGAAGTGGTGGAACTGCGTATCTCCGACTCCGTGCTGCGCGAAATGCCACGGCTGGAACGCTTCCAGTCCTTCCTGCGCTTGGCAGTGTCAGCAGGTCCGCTGTTGGGTCTGATCG
Source organism: Pseudomonadales bacterium (assembly GCA_031260485.1). Classification (GTDB taxonomy): domain Bacteria; phylum Pseudomonadota; class Gammaproteobacteria; order Pseudomonadales; family Pseudohongiellaceae; genus CAILUG01. The sequence goes on from JAIRJU010000313.1 coordinate 11,003, forward strand.
GTACCGTTATCGGGATGATCATTACCTTTGAAAGTATCACCGCTTCTGGTTCCAGCGATCCCAAATTGATGGCGCGCGGTATTGGTCAGGCAATGATCGCTACCGTGATGGGCTTGGGTGTGGCAATTCCCTTGTTGTTCCTCAACACCGGACTCAGCGCACTGTCGCGTAGCTTGATAAACCTGCTTGAGGAGCAGGGAACTAACCTCTTGGCGCGCAAGCTTGCCGAAGGCAGCCATGCTGCTGCCAAGAAGGCTTAAACACGGACTTTTAGTCAGCAAGAGCAAGATACTAAGCGGCCCTCTGGCCGCTTAGTGCTTTGTGGGGCTCTGGCTTTTTTCCTTGAGGAAAAAGTGGCGCCTCAGTTCAATCGTCCTTATCCTCATCATCGTCGCTCAGAACGTCGATCACTGCGCCAACAGCTTTGACGGGGAGCTTGACCGCAGTAGTAACCACGGCGGTTGTAACGCCCACGGCGGTACCGACCACGGTTGCCGCCATGCAGCCATTAAGGATGACACAACACAACAGGCAGAGCGCGCGCAGCAATGAGAGACGAAGCATTGAAAAAGGCTCGACAACAGGAAACTTGCTCGACTCTATAGACAGCCAGACCCAAGTCAAGCTAGAAATGCCAAAACGTACAGATCAGATCATCCGATCAAATAATGGTGGTATGGCAGCGCTGAGAGGCGCTGCCTGAGGGGAGTCAGCATTACATGATGAAGAAACATACTCTGAAGCCAGTAATCGTGGCCGTAGTGGCAGGCTTGCTGGGATCATACGCGCACGCGGCCAATCAGGAACTGCCGGATTGGAGTGGCGTGTGGGGCATGATGGGAGGCACGGTTTTCGACCAAGCTACGCGCACCGGCGAAGGTGGCTCCACGACACCGGGAGTGCGTGAGCACCCTCCCTACAACGCCGAATACGAGGCGCGCTATCAAGCCAATCTTGCCTTGCGCGATAAAGGCATCCTGCCGGATCCCAATTCACTGTGCGGTATTCCCACGGGTTTTCCGCGCATCTTCAATCTGCCCGATGTCTACGAATTCGCGGTGACGCCGCGAGAGGTATGGATCATTGCCGAGAATGGTCCCAACATCATGCGCATCTATACCGATGGCCGCGAACACCCCCCGGAGCAAGACCGCTGGCCCACGCACACCGGTGATTCCGTTGGCCATTGGGAAGGTGATACGCTCGTGTTCACCACGGTGAGTCTGCATAGCTCGGAGAGTGGCCGTACCTTGGTCGATCGCACTGGGCTCATGCTCAGCGACGCCGCGCAAGCGACGACGCGCATGGGCATCGATACCGCTGGACGGCTGCAAGTGCAGTTGACCATCGAAGATGCCAAAGCCCTCACCGCGCCGTGGGTGGTGACCAAGCGTTTCAACCGGCTTGAGGCAGGCACGCGCGTGTATGACTATGCCTGCAATGAAAATAATCGTAATCCCATTGATGAAGAAACCGGCTGGACCTATACAATCGGTCCTGACGGCAAGGTCATAGACAAGGCAAAGGAGCAATGATATGTCCCGGAAAAGTCTGGTTGTATTGAGCGGTATCGTGGGTGGGCTGACGCTGTGCTGTGGCGCTGCGCTGGCGCATCACTCCGATGCCATGTTTGATCATGACAGCACGCTTGAGCTGACAGGCACGGTCAAGCAGTTCCAGTTCACCAATCCGCATACCTGGCTGCAAGTCGTGGTAAAAGATGAAAGCGGTAAAGAAGTCGAATGGAGCCTGGAGTGGGGCAGCCCCAACCAGCTTGGCCGGCAAGGAATTCGTCCTTCCACGTTTGTGGTTGGCGCCGAGGTGGTCGTACACGCCAATCCCATGCGCGATGGCAGCCCCGGCGGCGCTTTCGTCGGCGCCAAATTTGCCGACGGCAAGACCGTGGGCCGCTGGAATTGACTGAGCGGTCATATATAACAAGCCGCCTATAACACACGCGATCATAATGTGATCGTTCATTTAGTAACTGACAGGGGAAATCTCATGAAGTACGCCATTCATACGCGCCGGTTATTGTCACTGGCAATCATTGCATCTTGTTTGGGAGCGCCGCTGGCGTTGGCCCAGCGCGGCCCCAGAGCGGAACCGCCACGCACGCCGACTCCGCACTTGGCCGATGGCACCGTCGATTTGGGCGGCAATGGTATTTGGAATTTGCCGTGGGTGACGGATTTCGCGGTGCGTATGCCGGGCTACCAGAAAGGTGATCAGCCGCCGATGCTGCCTTGGACCCAAGCGATGTGGGAATACAACAAAGGCAACAGCGTGAAGTACGACCCTGAAGGCTTCTGCCTGCCGCCGGGCGGGCCGCGCTCCATGGGTACGCCATATCCTGTGCAATTCATTCAGCAGAAGGATCGTATGGTTCTCATTTTTGAAGGCGGCGGACACGTTTGGCGTGAAATCCACATGGATGGCCGCGAGCACCCGAAGGACCTCAACCCGACCTACTTTGGCCATTCCATCGCCCATTGGGATGGCGACACGCTGGTAGTGGACACGATTGGTTTCAACGAGAAAACGTGGTTGGATTTCGGCGGCTACATGCACACCGAGCAATTGCACACGGTGGAGCGCATTTCCCGCCCCTTCAAGGAAGTGCTGCACTACGAAACCACGATCGACGATCCAGGCGCGTACCGCGCGCCGTGGGTCGTTGCCTGGGACATTCCCTGGTCTGAAGGCGACGAGTTGCAAGACTATATCTGTCAGGAAAACAATAAATTCCTGCTCGATATGAGCGACGACCTGGGTCAGCCCTTCTTCGAGAAGTCAGGCGGTCTCTGAAGCCAGCTTTCGTTATGAAAAAGCCCGGCAATTGCCGGGCGTTTTTTCGCGCATTTTTTCGCGCCTTGTTCCATCCTGAATAGCCTTTGATTCAAGGCGAGAGCACCGCGCGGGCGGAGAGGTTGACGGTGACTTGCGTTTTGCCTGGATTCGCCACCGGGTCAGCACGGGATATCGCCATGATGCCCATTTGCGCTTGTGGCATGTAGTAGGAGTCGTTCGTGCTCACTTCCACCAGTGCGGCGTGGCCCTTGCCGAGCGCACGGGCTGCGGCCTCGGCGCGTTGCTGCAAGGCGCCAAGTGCTTGTGTGGTGAGTTCCGCTGCCACAGCTTCATAACGGGCGGTGGATAGCGAGTAATACAGCGCGGACATCGTCAGTCCAAGCCCTTGCAGCTTGCCCGCCACATCCAGTACTGCATTGCTGTCGGTGCTGCGCAGTATCACGTGTTGCTGTACACGCCAGGCTGGATTGGTGACGTCGCCGCTGAAGACTCCGTTATCCACAATGACGGCTTGATAGCTTGAGGTGTTGCTGTTGATGGTAGTGGCGTCTTTGAGCAATTCCAGCGCTTTGGCCATGACGGCATTGACCTGGTCTTGCAGTTGGCCGCGGTCGCGGCCTTGTTGCACGAAATCGAGTTCAGCGTTGAGCGTGTCCTGGTCTTCGTCGCGCTGGGTGGTCGTGCTGAGGTTGAGCAGCAATTGGCCATCTTGCAGCGTGCCCAGGTTGAACTGGTTCTGCGCTTGGGCGGGGATGGCGAACAAGAGGGGCAACAAGACGGCGAACGCGGGATGCAGCAGCTTCATGGAACGGTCTCCTCTTTGGTGTAGCAAGATGTGCAACACACCCGCGCGAAACGCCAGTGTGTACCGGCGTTGGCGCGAGCGTCGCCACGCCTCACTTCATGCGCAGCACCACGATGTCGTCATTGCGGCTGGGGTCGGTAGCGGCGCGAACGTCGGCTACTTGTGCTGCGCTCACGGCGGCGCTGCGGTTGCCCCAACTGCTGCGGACGAAGGTTAGCGCATCAGCAATTTGCTGATCGCTCAACAACTGGCGGAAGTAGGGCATATTGTTGACGGCGGGGCCATCCTCGGCCACCACGCGCAGCGAGCCATTGAGCGTGAGGTTGATCAACGAGCTGGGGTCGGCATCCAACACCACCGGGTTGCCGGCGAGCGGCGGCTGATAGGGGTAATACCCGTTGCCGCTGGTGACGTGGCAGTTGGAGCAGTACTCGTAATAAACGCGCGCGCCCGGCGCCTTGAAATCCAGTTGTACGAGTTGCTGGGTTGCCGTGTCATCGTAGCTGTAGGGCTTGGCATCGCGCTCAGCCTTGGCAGGCAGCGATTTCAGGTAGGCCGCCATGCCTTGCAGATCGTCGTTGCTCATGTGGCTGGTGGAGTTGTTGATGACTTCCACCAGGGTGCCGAAGGCCGTGCCGAAGCGGTTGCGGCCGCTCTT
>JAIRJU010000314.1 GCA_031260485.1 Pseudomonadales bacterium
CCCATGCTGCTGTTGATGGACGAACGCGCCGGCCGCGCGGTCGCTCAGGAGTTGGGGCTCAAAGTCACCGGCACGGCAGCAGTCGTCGGTATGGCAAAGGCACGAGGTTTGATTCCCAGCGCCCGCGAAGTTTTCACGCGCCTGCACGCCGCCGAGTTTCGCGTGGCGGCTGCCGTCATCAGGGAGATTCTGCGGCGCGTGGGGGAGTCTGGATAACAGGGTTTGCGTCAGCGGCCTCACCTCATCGGGCGATGATGATCCCTGCGCAACCCCGCCTCCCACGCCAGCACCGCCGCGATCATCAGCCCCAGATGCGTCCAGGCCAGCGCGTGGGCGCTGTGCGAAACCAGCGGCGCGAGCAAGCCTGAAATCAGCGCGAACAGCATCAGTTGCCCGAAACCCTGCATCAACGCCGCCAGCGCGCGGATGTCGGGAAAGCGTGAGAGCAGCAGTACCAGCATACCCGGTAGTGCCGTGGCGATGCCGGCGCTGTAGAGGAACAACGGCAGCGTGGCCCAAGGCACGGCGGGCGTGAACGCGGCGGTGTAGCCGATGCTTGCCAGCGCGGCGACGATAGCGATGGCAAAGCCGATGCGAATCAGACGTTCTGGCGCGATATGGCCGGCATAGCGGCTCGCGGCGGCGGAGCCGAGCATGAGCCCGAGCGCCAAGGGCGTGAAGAGCCAGGCGTAATCGGTGTCACTCTGGTGCAGGATGTTGGTCATGTAAACCGGCGCTGCGCCGATGTAAAGCGCGGCACCGCCATTGCCCAAACCGAAGGCGCTGGCCATCAGCATGAAGGACGGGCTGCGCAAGCAGCGCAGGTAGCTGGCGCAAAGGCTGCGCAAACGAAACGGCACACGATTGGCGGCGGGCAAGGTTTCTTGCAGCACGCGCAAGCCCAGTAGCAGCAACACGCCACTGATCGCAGCGAGAAACCAGAACACCGAGCGCCAGCCAAGCGTGGCCACAAACCAGCCGCCAATTACAGGAGCGACGAGGGCTTCCACGCCGGCGGCCAGCAGCATGATGGCGAGCACGCGCTGCGCCTGCGTCTGCTCGAATTTATCTTGCGCGATGGCTAGCGTAATGCCGGTGCTGCCCACACACAGCCCTTGCAGCAAGCGCACGGCGATCAACACGCCGAGAGTGGATGCGAGCGCCGCTGCCACGGAAGCGAGGGCGAACAACGCCAGCGCGATCAGCAGCACCGGACGCCGCCCGAAGGAATCGGCCAGCGCGCCGTAGAACAGCAACGACACGCCCATGCCAGCGGCAAACAGACTCAGCGTTTGCTGCGCGGTCAGCGCATCGGCCCGAAATTCGCCGATGACGGCATTCAGCGCGGGCACATACGCATCGATGGCGAAATTGCCGAGCACCGACAGCAAGGCCAGCGTGAGGATCAGCGCAATGGCGTGCCGCATCTTTTAGCGTTTCCGATCCTGCCGCCGCACTTGCGAGGGCGTGATGGAAAACTCCGCCTTGAACATGCGGTTGATGTGCGGTGCATCGTAAAGCCCGCAGCGCGCGGCCAGTTCGCTGATGGGGTGGCCTCTGGCGCTTTCCAGTAGACGCCAGAGGCGCGTCAGCCGCGTTTGCTTGATATACCGGCTCACCGATTGCTGATGCAGCGCGAAGGCGCGGTAGAGATGCGTTCTTGAACATTGCAGCGCGTGCATCAGCATCGCCGCGCCGAGTTCGGGATGGTTCAGGTGGCTGTCAATAAAACGGCAAGCGGCCAGATACAGGGCGTGGGCTTGCGTGGGATCGGCGGCGTCGAGTAGATGATCGGTGCCGGGCTTCATCTGCAATGCGTTTTTCACCACGGCGATGGCCAGAACCTCGGTGGCCGACAAGGCGTGCGCCCGTTCGGCTTCGCTCATGTCGGCGAGCAGGTTGGGCACCAGATCGAGCTGCGCCTTGAGCAAGGGCGTGAGCCGGGATGCGCGCAGCGCTGCGCTGATGCGGCTCGGTGCGGGAATTGCGCCCAGCGCGGCGTGCAACATAGGGCGCGGTAAAACGAGTTCCGTCGAATAGTAGGGGGTCAGGGAGGCGATTTCGGCGACGCGCGATAAATCGGCGCAATAAAACTCACCGGGCGCTGCGCTGATGTCGCTGTCCTTGTCGTGGCGTATCCAGCCGGTACCTGAGTAATTCAGGCCAATGCCGAGATAATCCCTGCCATCGCGCCGGATATGACGGGGCAGACGGCGCAGCAGGTAAGGATTCGCACGGCCACGCTCGATGACACCATCGGGTGTTTCGAGGTAAGTGCTGGTGCCGTCAAAAACGGGGTATTGCTCCGCGGATAACAGTTCCGCATCCGCGTGCCGGGTGACAACCTCGCGCCAATAATCGAAACGCTCGGCAGCCGGGATCTGATCCAGCCGCAGGGTGCGGAAGAGGGTGTTGGGCGTGGCGCTGCATCTGGTGTCGGTCATGGCTCTTTCCGGGCTTCTTCTGGTGGCGTGGCTACTCTGCGGGTAGCGCTGACGGCCAGCATCAATGGCTGAGCGTACAACGAAAGGCGCGGATAGTAACAATTTCGAGGGGGTTGGGCATCGTCAGGGAGCGGTGATGCTCCGTGAAGGGATGGGCCGCTGGTGAAACCGTTCAGGGTGAGCGCATGTCAGGCCAAAATCACAGGCCGCGCGCCTGAAGCATTCTGTGCATTAAATGCGTTCTGAAATCTCTCATGCTCGGCATGAACATATGAACTTCCAGTGCTGTGTCGTCGAAGGAATAGATCACAAAAACATTCTTGTAGTGATATTTTTTGCAATTGATGTAGCCGGTGCCTTCCAGTTCCTCGATCCTTGAGCCAAGTTCAGGATTGCTGGCGATGCTATTCAGGTGCTTCTTCCACGCTTCTGCGATGCGGTTCCAATCCTTCGCGCCAAATTTCTGGACTACATAAGATCGAATTTCAAGAAAATCGTGTCTGGCGGATTGTGAGATTCTGATTTTTCTCATTTTTCGACTTTTATCTCAGCGAAAAATGCGTCAGCTTCCTGAAAATTTCCATGCGTAAAATCATTTCTGCTCAAGGCCAGTAATTTGAGCAAAGCCAGGGTTTCCTGTTGCCGTTCATATTCTGCAATCTCCATGACCACCATCTTGGCCTCGCCATTTTGGGTGATGATGAGCGGCTCAGGATTGGTGGCGAAGTTCTTCACAATGTCGGCTGCGCTGGACTTCAGGTAAGAGATGGGGCGGATTTGCGTTGCCAGGCTCATAGCGGGTTCCTTGGGCTGAGGTGGCTAAATATAGGCTGAATTTGGCCGGCCCTCAACCCTTTGCCCACCACCGCCCCCGCTTTCACCTTCTCTCGCACTTCCTTCGGCGTCGCGTCGTAGAGCTTGCAGATCAAAACATCATGATGTAGGTTTCTACATAAATTTATCTACATAGAGTCAACGATGCCTATCAATATCAACAACCCTGAAGCGGATGTGCTGACACGCAAATTTGCGGCGATGGCCGGCATCGGCATCACCGAGGCGATCATCATTGCGATGAAGGAAGCGATTGCCCAGCGCAGAGCGGCGCAGACGCCTCTGCAAATGGCTGCGCGCCTGCGTGAAAAGCACCACGTCGTACTAGGCGCCAAAACGCGCAAGCCCTTGCCCAGTGCGGTATTTGCTGCGATGTGGGATGACGCAAAGGTGAATGATGTTCGTTGACGCTTGCGCCATTGTCGCCCTGCTTTCGGATGAGCCAGAGGCGAGCCGCGTCTCCAAGGCGCTTGCCGCGGCGAAAACTCCGATCACCTCCCCCATAGCCGTACTGGAAGCGGCGCTGGCACTTGCCCGTGCCGACAAGTTCAATCGCTCTGTGGAGGTGGTCGCGCCGCTGATTGAAGACTTTTTGGATGAGTGCGGTATCGAGATACGCGATCTGCCGCCTGCCGCCGAAATGACGCGACTCGCGCTTTCGGCGGCACACCGCTATCGTCGTGGGCGGCATGGCCTGAATCTTGGCGATTGTTTGCATTACGCCTGCGCGAAGTATTTTGATTTACCCATTCTGGCGACGGGGGGTGAATTTAGCCAGACGGATCTCAAAATCGTGGATTGACTCAGCCCGTTTGCCGAAACACCAGGGTGAATTCCGAACCAAGGCCCGGCTGCGAACTCACCAGAATATGCCCCTTGTTCGCCAGCATAAGCTGGCGCGAAATGCTCAGGCCGATGCCCGAGCCCTGTCGCTTGCTGGTATAGAAGGGAATGAAGATGTCCTGCAAGGTGTTGGCGGCGATGCCTTCGCCGTTGTCGCTGACGGTAATTGTCACGTTGTGATCGCAGTTGATGCTGGCCTTGATGGCGATGCGCCCGTCTGCCCGTGTGCCGATGGCTTCCCAGGCATTCTTTACCAAGTTGATCAAAACCTGCTCTATCTGCTCAGCATCGGCCCGCAAGCTCAAATGTGCCGGTTCGCAATCGGTGTATAGCGCTACCTTGGCGAGATCCAATTCGTGCTTCACCAGCCGCTCGATCCGCTGTAGCAGCGCCGCCACTGGCACGTGGGTGAAGTAGGGTTTGGGGGCCTTGGCGAGGTTGTTGTACGACTGCACGAAATGCACCAGCCCTTTGCCGCGCGCCTCGATCGCCACCAGTGAGCGCACCAGATCCGCGCTTTGTTCGCTGGACAAAGCGCCGATACAGAGTTGGCCGCTCTCATCCACCAAAGACTGCTTGATGGCGGCCGACAGCGACACCATCGGCGTCACCGAATTCATGATTTCATGCGTGAGCACCTTGATCAGCTTTTGCCAGGAATCCAGCTCGCGTGATTCCAGTTCATCACGAATG
>JAIRJU010000329.1 GCA_031260485.1 Pseudomonadales bacterium
AGTAGGATCGGACTTTTTTTTCTGGCAGGTACGCACAGGGTATGGCTTGCGCAGCGCAACCTCGACACTCATAGCCCAAAGGATCGACTGGATTGATGTACCGTAACTGTGCGGCATCCACAATCGCCCCTGTTTTTTTGTTGCGCGCAGATTCCATGCTATTCCTCCTCGTTACCTATCAACTCATCATAACGTCCAAGTGTTCTGCGCTTACCCATTTCTTGCCCTTCATCTTCATCCTCCGAACCCTCATCCCAAAGCTCCCGATAGCTCTGCACGTAGTAGGCTGTTGAAGCGGGGTCGATGAAATAGTAGTACCGGCAAAGGGCCTTGAAGAGCTTCAATCCATCCGGCACACAGGCGAAATCCAGCAGGCCATCAAGCGTTGTTTCAATTTCACGAACATCACGGGAACCTGAACGGATAATGCGCTCGACTATCGGCGCATATTCCCGAACGGCCCGGTTTTGAAGCTCATGGAGTTGTGCGGCAATGGGCGTTAACTCTGCGGCCAGCGACTCCTGAGGATCGGGCAGGCTATCTGCCTGCGCGTCCGGCTTGTCACAGATGATGGCCGCTGCCCGCTTCATGCTTCTTCCCCTTCCACGCTGCGGTACGCTTGCTGCCGCGATTTCGGGTTTTCTGGATCGGTCATGGCAATCCGCCTTTCCGCCAGCAAGGGGCGCAGAGAGTTTTGGCGGATGGATTCAGGGTTGCGCTGCAACAGCAGAGCCAGTTCGTCCACACTCCAAGGGCGGTATCGGCACAGATCAACCACCAGGGCGCGCACCTGTTCCGGCGGATGGCGTTGTCCCAAGGCTCCCACGCGGGCGGCAAGCTGGCCGGAAAGTTGATCCAGCAAGGCGGCTCGTGCCGGGCTCGGGTTACTAGATAACGACTCGGACATGCTAGATAACGGCTCGGACATGCTAGATAGCGACCCGGACATGCTAGCTAAGGGGTCAGGCATACTAGATAAGCCTTCGCGGCCACCAATCAGCTTTTCGGTCGACTGATACCAGGTGGCCGACCCGCGTCCATGCTGCGAAAGCAGTCCGGCGTCACGCAGCCGCCCCAGGGCGGTGCTGGCGGTCAAGGTATCCACTTTGTTCAGGTTGCGGTAGCTGGCGTTGTCGATGGCTCTGATTTCCCGGACCATGACCAAGGCACGCGCGTCTTCGTTACTGAGATGCAGGTCTTTGAATCGGGCCAGCCAGCGGATATCGTCTTCGCCCAGAAAGTGATGGAAAGAGAACAGGGCGGTGAACTGATCCTGTTCGCGGTCGGATTCAAACAAGGGTGGCACAAGCCCGGCCTCGTCCATGGCATCACGGATGGTGCGGATGCCACTGCCTTTGGTTTCGGCAAACAGAGTTTCGTGCAACACGGCGGCGATGACCGGGTTGCGCGGCACGGAGCCGGGTTCGCCCAAGCGTTCCGGCGACTTCAGAGAAAAGCCGGGGTTGCGAATTTCAAGCCGGTTGGCGTAGCGGATGACTTGTACCGGTGCGGATATGCGGTAGTTGCGGTGCATGAGGGCATTGGTCAGTACCTCGCGCAAGGCGTCCAGTGGAATGGCCGGTTTGTCGCTGCGTTGCAGCTTGCCCTCTTCCAATCCAAAGGTTCTGGGCAGGTCGTCGAGTACCGCAGCTTGAGTGCGGCGCAACAGTGAAAACAGCGGGGCGCGCAGTTCAATCGTGTCAAAACGGTGTTTGGGATGCGGAACCCATTCACGACCCGGAACACGGATGTAATCGACTCGCGTCATCGGGAAAAAACGCCGCAAGGCCACAGGTTTGCCGAACAGCAGCAAACCGGCGACGGTGGGTTGCCAATTTCCCGCAGCATTGCGACGGATGACATTCAATCCCTGCAAGAGGTCTTGATCGCTCCAGCGCAATTCTTCGGCATCAGGGTTGGCTTCGGCTCTGGCTTGACGGTAATCGGTGATGGAATTTTCATCGAGGTCGCTCAGTTCAGCGTCGGATACAAGGCCGGCATCAAAGCTTTCACGTTGGCGAGACTGATAGAGGATTTCCAGATCGTCTTCGGTGCAGCGTTGATCGGTACTGCCAATGCGGCGGAAGGCACCTTTGGGCAAGCCAGTGGCTTTGAAATAGATGGGCTTTTCGTGCGGCGCGGCTTCTGGTACGGAAACGACGATGACGGTTTTGCCTTCAAGTGTTTCAGTGCTGATGCCCGGTCGCAATGGCAGGTTGAACATGGTGGCGCACTGGCTGGCAAGGTCAGCGATGAATTTGTCGGGGTCATCAATACCTTCGACTTGATAGCCGGGAAACAAAGCCAATTCCTCATTGCCCACACCCAGCAGCAGCCAGCCACCACCGAGACCAGGTTCATTGGCAAAGGCGCAAATGCTTTCCAGCATGGACTTGCCGACAGCCTGTGCGCGCTTGGCCTCGATGCGCTCGGTTTCATCGAGCAGGTTGAGGTGTTCCAGCAATTCTTGTGCATTCATGGTTTTTGCTCCACGACGGCAAAACCCAATCTTGCGAGCTTCTCCCGAATCACCGCATCCAGCTCTGCGCCGCGCACCATTTGCGCGCCCAACTGTGCGGTCAAGCGGCGCATTTTTTCGTCGAAGGCTTCGTCGTCTTCGTCCTGGGCTTCGGCTCCCACATAGCGGCCCGGAGTCAGCACATGACCGTGCTTGCGGATTTCATCGAGCGCGGCGGCTTTGCAGAAGCCGGGAATGTCCTGATATTTGCCCGCCTCTGGTTCGCCGCGCCAAGCGTGGTAGGTGTCAGCGATCTGGCGGATTTCTTGGTCGGTGAGTTCGCGCCGGGTGCGGTCCACCAGCACGCCCATCTTGCGCGCGTCGATGAACAGCACTTCGCCGCGGCGGTC
>JAIRJU010000051.1 GCA_031260485.1 Pseudomonadales bacterium
TACTCAGCGCCGGCGATGTCGGCGGCATCGCGTTTGATACGACGCTGGGCACGTTGGTGGGGGTTGCGGGCGGCAAGGCGGTGTCGTTTATTGGGGGGAAATGGGTTCCGCTGTCAACCATTGCCGATAGAGTTGGAAATGAGTTTGCACCGCTGTTGAAATATTTTGATGCGGGGATTGGGGCAATTCAGGGGTTTAAGGCGGCGGATGAACTTAATATTTTGATGCAAAGTTATGCACAATTTCCAGCCTGGAAAAAAGGAAGTGTAATTTTCCATCCTAAGGTTTAAACCACCGGCTTTAGCCGGTCAGCTTTAGCTGCGACACTAGCAGTGGAGGAAGCAGCTATGGTTTATAGGTAGGTCAGATGACGGACGAGATGATAAAGCAATATTTGGAGCATCGCTTTGAGCCGAGGCCGGGCGATGATTTTAAGATGGAGCCAGAGTAAGCGACGCGTCGTTCAGGCGACGCGTATCCGGACTTTCAGTCCGTAACACCAACCCACCGGCTTTAGCCGGTGGTTGTTGAGTGCAGAAGTCACTCTTTCACCTGGTACCAAGGTTCAAATGGTAGTTAGTAACGAGACATATGACGCCATAGTCAATCGCGGTGAAATGAATTTTGTTGGAAATTTGGCTGCATTTGATGATGTTCCAAACCAAGTATTTGCCAGGAATAATCTAGCAATTATTGAAGGCTTTAAGAAAAATGTTGATTATGTTGTAGAACTGGAGCTTATAAAGCCGCTGAATGCACAGATTGGTATAGTCGGCGCTCAAGGTTCTGCAATTGGCGGATCAAGTCAAGTTAGTTTTTTGTTTGAACAGCGTAATGAGGGTGAATTTTTCAAGCTGGTTGGCAGTAGAGAACTGCCATGAAGACGATCAAAGGTTTTCTTATATACAATAGTCGTAATGAAGTTCTACCCGACCCAGATAACAAGTTTGAGCATTATGAAGAATGGCGTAAAAGTCATCTGAGTGAATTTGTTTTTGGCCCGATCGTTAAATATACATGGGAAGTAGATTGGGTAGCATATGAACGACTTAACCCGAAAAATGATTATTTGAAGTTATTTCCTGATGCAACTGGTTTTCTACTTTTCGAAAAAGCCAAACGGCCTGACAATCTTGTGCTGCTAGATGTATATGGAAACCAGACTATGCGACTGGCTGTTCCTTGGCGGATGACAGGCTCAGAGAATCCAGCTAGCGGCTTGTACCCCACTCGGTTTATTGGCTTAACCACACCGCTAGAAAATCCAGATACAGGTGAAGAGGGAAAGCTTGGCGTTTTTGCCTGGATTGAATATGCAGGTGATTGGTACTTTGAACTAGAGCCTCATAAGGGAGAATTTTTATGGTGCCGCAGGCTTCTTCGGTAGTTTTATGATGTGGCGAATGCGAGTTCAGCGCGGCAGATTGGACTAGGCCCGCAATGGCTAAGTGTTAGATTTCTTCCTTGCGCTTATCTGTGATATGAACCTCCTTCCTTCTCGCCAGCACCATGGTGCTGGCGTTCGGCGGCAACACCTCATAAGAAAATCTCCCATGGCCGTAGGCGGAGTTGAAGGTCTCCGCTGTAAACTGAGCATTTGTAATGGAACGTTAGTCCATCAACACCTTGTAACGCTGTAGATTGGAAAGCTCCGGCTTCACCTTGAGCGCCTTGCGCAGAAATAGCGCCACATGGCCCGCCACCTGAATCAGTTCGGCGCCGGTGGCGGCGCCGATGGCGTCGATGAGTGCCGCTTTTTCTTCCCGGTCTTCCGCCAGCACGCGCAGCTTGATGAGTTCGTGATCGTTGAGCGCGCGTTCGATTTCCGCCAGTACGCTGTCCGACAGTGCTTTGACGATGACCACAGGTTGAAGTTTGTGGCCGATGGCGCGGTATTTGCGGCGGAGAGTGTTGTCGCTGTGCATGTTGCTTGAGGTCTCTGGACAAAGGCGGCCATTCTACCTCAGTGGCTTCTCTACCTCAGTGGTCTCTGCCGCGCGGTCTGCGCGATCTTGCAATCCCGGGCGCGCTTCCCAATATGCAGCAGATACGCATGAATGCGCGCAAGCGCGCCGCCATGCGGTCTCGCCTGCGGTAGGATCAAAGCGGTTTTCGTGCCAGAATGCGGCGCAAGACTTGGTGAGGCGCGCAGGTCCTTGGGTTGGCGCTGTGCAAACAGTCGCGCAAATCGGTCGCGCAAACAGTCGCGCAAACAAGTGGCAGCAAGGCTGCCTGGTGAGGATAAACTCTTGAACGACATGGTAAAAAATCTTCTGCTGTGGATGGTCATCGCCGCCGTGCTGCTGACTGTTTTTCAGAATTTCAGCCGCCCTGCCAATACCAATGAATTGATCTACTCCGATTTCATCCGCGAGGTGCAGTCGGGCCAGATCAGCGCAGTTACCATCAGCGGCTGGAACATCAACGGTCATAAGATCAATGGCCAGACGTTTTCCACCTACCGGCCCTACCTCGACGATCCCAAGTTGATGGACGACCTGCTGGCGCACAACGTGCAGGTAAAAGCCAGTGAGCCTGAACAGCAGAGCGTCTGGACGCAACTCTTGGTCGCCACGTTCCCGATTCTGATCATCATCGCGGTGTTCATGTTCTTCATGCGCCAGATGCAGGGCGGCGGCGTTGGCGGCAAAGGCGGGCCGATGGCCTTTGGCAAAAGTAAGGCCAAGATGTTGAGCGAGGATCAGGTGAAGGTGACGTTTGCGGATGTCGCCGGTGTCGATGAGGCCAAGGAAGATGTCAAAGAATTGGTGGATTTCCTGCGCGAGCCCGACAAATTCCAGCGCCTCGGTGGCCGCATTCCGCGCGGCGTGCTGATGGTGGGCCAGCCGGGTACCGGTAAAACCTTGCTCGCCAAGGCCATCGCCGGCGAAGCCAAGGTGCCATTCTTCTCGATCTCCGGTTCCGATTTCGTGGAAATGTTCGTTGGCGTGGGCGCCTCGCGCGTGCGCGACATGTTCGATCAGGCCAAGAAGCAATCGCCCTGCATCATCTTCATCGACGAGATCGACGCCGTGGGTCGCCATCGCGGTGCGGGCGTCGGCGGCGGCCATGACGAGCGCGAGCAAACCTTGAACCAGTTGCTGGTGGAAATGGATGGCTTTGAAGGCAACGACGGTGTGATTGTGATTGCCGCCACCAACCGCCCCGACGTGCTCGACCCCGCGCTGCTGCGCCCTGGCCGTTTCGACCGCCAAGTGGTGGTTGGCCTGCCCGACATCCGCGGCCGCGAACAGATTCTGAAAGTGCACATGCGCAAAGTGCCGCTGTCCGAAGGCGTGAAGGAAGCGGTGATCGCGCGCGCCACGCCCGGCTTCTCCGGCGCCGATCTCGCCAATTTGGTGAACGAGGCCGCGCTGTTCGCGGCGCGCGCGGGCAAGCAGCGGGTGACGATGGAAGAATTCGAGAAAGCCAAGGACAAGATCATGATGGGCGCCGAACGCAAGACCATGGTCATGTCCGACAAGGAAAAGCTGAACACCGCCTATCACGAAGCCGGTCATGCCATCGTGGGCCGCATGGTGCCCGAGCACGATCCGGTCTACAAAGTCAGCATCATTCCGCGTGGCCGTGCGCTGGGCGTGACGATGTTCCTACCCGAGGAAGACCGCTACAGCCACAGCAAGCAGAGCATCCTCAGCAAAATTTGCAGCATGTACGGTGGCCGTATCGCCGAAGAGTTGACGCTGGGGCCTGATGGCGTCACCACCGGCGCCTCCAACGACATTCAGCGCGCCACGCAAATGGCGCAGAACATGGTCAAGAAATGGGGGCTGTCCGAGCGCCTGGGGCCCTTGCAGTACGACGAAGAACAGGAAGAGTTGTTTCTGGGCCGCGTCAATGGCCAGAGCGGCAAAACCTTATCCGCCGAAACCCAGCGCGCCATTGATGAAGAAGTGCGCCGCATCATCGACACCTGCTATTCCCGCGCCAAACAAATCCTGCTGGATAACTGCGCCAAGCTCGATGCCATGAAGGACGCGCTGCTGGAATACGAAACCATTGATGCCGGGCAGATCGACGACATCATGGAAGGCCGCAAGCCGCGCCCGCCTGCCGACTGGTATGACGATGACTACCGCTCCGGCTCGGATCGTCCAGTAACCGGCAAGGAAGGGCAAAGCGAAGCCACCAAGCCCACGATCGGCGCTCCCGCTGGCGAGCACTGAATAGGCGAGCACTGAATCGTTGCACAGTGGCAAAAAGGCGCTCTTTGTTGGGGCTGCTTTTTTATTGCCGTGATATGCCTGCATCATTCCCACGCGATGACGAGAAAAAGCGGTAATGACTCCCCGCACGCATTTCGATTTCGCTGGCAAGCTGCTGCCTTTGGCTGAACCTCACGTGATGGGCATTCTCAACCTCACCGTGGATTCGTTTTCCGATGGTGGCGAATTGTTGGTCGATGGCCATCTACAACTCGATGCGGTGCTGTACCGCGCCGCCAGCATGGTGGAGGCGGGCGCGGCGCTGCTCGATCTTGGCGGCGAATCGACGCGGCCAGGCGCGCAGGGCGTGAGCGAGCAGGAAGAACTTGACCGGGTGTTGCCGGTGCTCGAGGCGCTGCGAGCGCGTTTCGATGTGGTGTTGTCACTCGATACCAGCAGCCCGCCTTTGATGCGCGAAGGCGCGCGCCTGGGTGCGGGGCTCATCAATGACGTGCGCGCATTGAGCCGCGCTGGTGCGCTCGACGCGGTGCGTGATACCGGCCTTCCCGTTTGCTTGATGCACATGCAGGGCGAGCCGCGCACCATGCAGCAAGCGCCGTGCTACGACGATGTGCTGCGCGAGGTGAGCGAGTTTCTGCTGGGGCGGGCGTGGCATTGTCTGGAGGCGGGCATCGTGGCGGACAAGCTGCTGCTCGACCCTGGCTTTGGCTTCGGCAAGAATCTCACGCACAACCTGGTGCTGTTGCAAAATTTGGAACGTTTGGTTGAATTTGGCTATCCGGTGCTGGCGGGGCTTTCGCGCAAGCGGATGCTGGGTGACATCACCGGGCACAAGGAAAAGGCTAGACTTTTTGCTGGCCTTGCCGCTGCGGTGATTGCCGTGAACCAGGGCGCATGGATAATCCGCACTCACGACGTGGCGGCCACGGTGGATGCGGTGAAAGTGTGCCGCGCGGTGGCGCTTGCGGGAAAGGATGAGAAGGGCGAGAGCAAAGCATGAAAAAATATTTTGGAACAGATGGTATTCGTGGCACGGTGGGCGTTTATCCCATCACGCCGGATTTCGTGCTGAAGCTCGGCTGGGCCACCGGCAGAGTGTTTGCGCAAACGGGCAAGTGCAAGGTACTGATCGGCAAGGACACGCGCATTTCCGGCTACATGTTTGAATCGGCGCTGGAAGCGGGGCTGGCGTCCGCGGGTGTCGATATCCATATGCTTGGCCCCATGCCGACGCCCGCCGTGGCGTATCTCACGCGCACTTTCGGCGCGCAGGCGGGCATTGTCATCAGTGCCTCGCACAACCCGCATCAAGACAATGGCATCAAATTTTTTTCGCCCGACGGCACCAAGCTGCCCGATGCCATCGAAGCCGCGATCGAAGCCGCGATGGCGCAGGATTTCACCATCGTGCCATCCGCCGAGATCGGCAAGGTATCGCGCATCGTGGATGCGGGCGGGCGTTACATCGAATTTTGCAAGAGCAC
>JAIRJU010000118.1 GCA_031260485.1 Pseudomonadales bacterium
ACACCGCCGATACCGCCGATACCAGCCGTGCTGAGGCGGCAATCACGGCGGCGCTACAGGAAATTGCCCGCCTCGACGCCATTTTGTCTACCTGGCGCGACGACAGCGCGCTGATGCGCCTCAACCGCGCGCGCAGTGCTGAAAACCTGCCAGCGGAGCTGATCGAAGTCGTCACCTTGTGCGAATCCTGGAAAGAGCGCTCCGGTGGCATCTTCAGTTGCCGCCTCGGGCGCATCGCGCAAATCTGGCAGCAGGCCCAACAAACGCAGCGCTTGCCGGTGGCGCATGATCTCTTGTTGCTGAGCCGCAGCATCGACCAGGGCAAGATCACGATTGATGCCAGCCGCCACGCCATCACGCTCGGCGCCGACATCGACCTCGATCCCTCCGCCCTGGCCAAGGGCTACATCATTGATCACGCCCTGGCGGTATTGCGCGCCCAATTGCCGGAAGCGACGGCCATCAAGCTCGACATCGGCGGCGACGCCTTCTATTGGGGCACACCGCCAGCGCAAGACGGCTGGCCAGTGCAAGTGGCGGATGCCGTGCTCAGCGCCGACAACGGCGCCTTCATCGCCCAACTCTCGCTCAAGGACCAAGGGATAGCCACGAGCGGCCATACCAGCCGCGGCTTCACTATTGGCAAAGTGGCCTACAGTCACATCTTCGACACCCGGCGCGGCTGGCCCACCGCCGATGGCACCTACGCCGTGGCCGCCGCCGCCAACGCCACCACCGCCGACGCCGTGGCCACCGTACTGGCCGCGCAGTCCTTCACCACCGGCATGAAATGGGCACAACAGGCGCTCGATAGCCGCATTCACGTATTGCTCGTCAGCCGTCAGGGGCAGCAGTGGCATTCGGGCGGCTGGGTGGATCTCTTGCAGGGCGAGTTGCGGCGCCAGATGAAAGCCGACATCAGCCTGAGCATGGACTACACCATCCCCCGCCTCAGGCAGAGCCTGTACGAGCGCCCGTATGTCGCGGTGTGGGTCAGCGATACGCACGGCGAAGCGCTGCGCAACCTGCTGCTGCTGGGCGGCAGCGAACGCTGGGCGCGCAGCAACTCGATCTGGTGGCGGCGCACCGGCGGCCAAGCGCGCCTGGACACCTACACTGTCACCCGCCCCACCCGCGGCCCCGGCGAATATCAATTGGTCTGGGACGGCAAAGACGATTATGGCGCTTCATTATTGGAAGGCGATTATGTGTTGAACGTGGAAGCCAGCAGCCGCTACGGCGGCCACGATTACATCAGCCAGCCTTTTACCATTACCCCCGGCACGCAGAGCGCCGAAAATCCCGGTCAAGGCGAAGTCGGCCCGTTTCGTTTTACGCTCAAGGTGGCGCCGCCGCCGCAATAACCTAACAGCCAATAACTCATAACCTTATTTGTTCTTTACTGAAGGCTAGTATTTTAATGTTCAGTGAGTGCGTGTTACGGCTGTTCCAACCCCAACCTCATTCTGCCTCGCCTGCTTAACCGCCACGACAATTAATAACTTATCATTTATTGAGAATTCCATAAAACATGACATTCGTATGATCTGGCTGGGTTATCGGGTAGGCTGGGTTGGAGCGTAGCGGAAACCCAGCCTACGCCGTTGTCATGTATTTTGGAACAATCAATAATAACAACAAAAACTTAAACCTTTCTTTATCATTACTGCGCATACGCAGAGGAGGATGCCGCCGCCAACTATCCCCCTCTGAGGACATCATGCGTAAACCCGCTTTTACCCCTTTGTATTCCGGCACGCTCGCCACATCTTTTGCCTGCGCACTATTGCCCGCAGTGGCCAGCGCTCAGGTTGTGCTGGTAGGGGCGCAGCTTGAAGAAATCGTTGTCAGCGCGGAACGGCGTGCTGCCAATTTGCAGGACACGCCGATTTCAGTATCGGTGCTGAGCGATGAAATGCTGCGAGACCGCAAGGCGATTTCGCTCGGCAGTTTGGCCGATGGCTCGATTCCCTCGCTGCGCGTGGCGCCGTTCGCTACCCGCTCCTCGGCGCTGGCAATCGGCATCCGCGGCATCGGCGCTGCTGGCGATGCCAATCAACCGGCGCGCGATCAAGGCGTGGGCGTGTATGTGGATGGCGTGTTCCTGGGGCGTGCGCAAGGGCTGGGCACCGCGCTGTACGACGTGGAGCGCATCGAAGTATTGAAAGGGCCGCAAGGAACGCTGTTTGGCCGCAATACCGAAGGTGGCGCCATCAGCATCATTACCAAACAACCTTCGGGCAAATTCAATCTGGATACTACCTTTGGCGTGTCCAATTACGGCGGCTACAACAGCAACTTGCACCTGGATCTGCCCAGTGTGGGCGATCTCAGCCTGAAGATCGACGCTCTGCAAACGCGGCGTGGCGGCACCACCACCAACCCGATGCGCGACGCGGATGATTTCAATTCTTTCGGCAAGCGCGGCGCGCGCGTGAGCGCCTTGTGGCAGCCTGCTGAAGCTTTTTCGGCTTTTTATGCCGTGGATGCGTCTCATGACGCCACCACACCCTACCACACGCAGGTATTGATCGCCGGTTCAGCAATGAGCCCGCTGCAAAAAGCCGGTGCGTCGCTCGAGCGCCGTACGTCTTCTATTCTCGGCGGCCCGCAGGAAGCCAGCGTCGGCACCACCAATGGCCATTTGCTGACACTGGATTACAGGCTTCTGGATAACCTTGAACTGAAGTCGATCAGCTCATACCGCGAACTGATACAGACGCAATTCGACCAGGGCTTGATCGACGGCATCTCGTATTTTACCGGGCCCAACAGCAGCTTTGGCCGCTATAGCCTGGCGCGCTTCGATCAGCATCAGTACAGCGAAGAATTGCAGGCGCTCGGCAACACCGATGCAGTGAAGTATGTGGCTGGCGCGTTCTACTACCACGAAGCCGTGGCCGACAACGCGCAAACGCCGCTCACCAATCTCTGGAACACGGATGGCAGCGCTTATTCATTGAACCCTGCCGTTTATCCGCTGAATCTGGACCGAGTGGTCATCGACCGCGCCAGTAGAGCCATCACTGACAGCCTGGGCGTGTTCGGGCAAGCCACCTGGACACCCGCAGCGCTGGAAAATCTGCGCCTGACTCTCGGTGGCCGCTACACCCGCGACGACAAGAGCGGTGAGCTATATACCCTCAACGGTGCGCCTTCAGCCCTGGCCTTCGATGCCGCGTGGAGCCGCTTCGATCCAATGCTCAACCTCGCCTACGATCTGGGCCAAAGCGCCATGGTGTACGCCAAATACAGCACTGGCTTCAAAGCGGGCGGCGCCAATTCGCGCTCGCTCACGTATCGCCCGTTCGGCCCGGAAGAAGTGAGCACCGTCGAGTTAGGCGCCAAAAGCCAATTCTGGAACAACAGTGCTCGCCTCAATCTGGCCTGGTTTTCGTCCAACATCAAAAACAAGCAGATGGACTTCTACTACCCGTTCGAGGTGGGCGGTTCGCCGCGCACCGTTTCCGACACTACCAATGCCAGCACCACCGGCACTTCGCGCGGCGCCGAGCTTGAATTCGTTCTCATGCCGGTGGACGGCCTGACGCTGGGCTTGACCTACGCCTACACCAACATCGACACGCTTGCAGCGCCCAATCCCTATGCCGCCAACCTCGCGCCCACCAAGGTACTGCCCTTGTACGCGCCGAAAAACGCCGGCAGTGTCAGCGTCGATTATGTAGTGCCGCTCGGCATGGCAGGGTTGAAATTCCACGTGGATAGCAACTGGTCAGATGGCTATTACACCAGCGAAATCGAACAAACCTCTACCGATAGCTCTTTTGTGGTCAACGCGCGCGTGGCCCTGGCGGATGTGCCCCTGGGCAGCAGCGGCGCCACGGCGGAGTTTTCGCTGTGGGCACGTAACCTGCTCGATGAGGAACATTTGTTCTACAAAAGCGCCAGCGCCGCGACAGGCACTACCTATGGCATTTTCAACGATGCGCGCACTTTCGGTTTTGATGCGCGGGTGCGGTTTTGATTCAATCTTGGGCACCACCCCGCCCTGCGGGCACCCCTCCACAGGAGGGGAATTTATCTCCGGTGGCGATCGGTGCGGCGGTGGAAAGGAGGGAATTTATCTATCGCTCCTTGCAGACAACTCCACCACTGCACGCAGCACAATTCCCCTCCTGTGGAGGGGTGGACGCCGCAGGCGGACGGGGTGGTCGGGATTTACCTTGTGCCAGCGCATCTGCCTACAACATACCACCCCGCCCTGCGGCCCCAATTGCAACACTACCGCGCCTCTCGAATGATCGAGGGCGTGATGAAAATCAAGAGTTCTGTCTTGGTGCTATCACGGTTGGTGCGGCGGAACAGGGTGCCGAGATAGGGGAGGTCGGCGAGCAGCGGGGTTTTCGATACCGTGACGGTTTCTTCTTCGCGGAACACTCCGCCAAGTACCACGGTGTCGCCGTCGTTCACCAACACGCGCGTGCTGATCGCGTTGGTGGCAATGGCGGGTGCGGTGGTGTTCGCGGCATTCGGCACCACGGAATCCTGGTGCAGATCGAGCAGCATGATGATGCGGCCATCCGGCGTGATCTGCGGTGTTACCTGCAACGATAACGCGGCAGTGACGAATTGCGTGGTGGTAATGCCACCAACAGCGCCGCCGGTGCGCGTTTGATAGGGAATCTGCACGCCGGATTCGATGCGGGCGGCTTGCTGGTCTTGCGTCGTTACCTTGGGCTGCGCGATCACTTCGCCTTTGCCGCTGGCTTCGAGCGCCGACAGTTCCAACTGCAACAAGCCGCTATTGCCGACATAACCCAGCGCAATCGAGGCGGGTGCTTTGTCGATGCCAAGATCCACCAGCAGCGCATCGCTCGCGTTCGCGCCGCCACCAGTGACAGCATCGAGCTTGCCGGAGAGCGTGAACGTGCCGCCGCTTTTGGCAAGCGTTCGTTCGCCACCCCAACGGATGCCGAGCGCCCGGCCAAACGAGGTGGAAGCATTGACGATGCGCGCCTCGATCAGCACTTGCCGCATCGGCACGTCCAGATGCACCAGCAGCGCGCGGATGTCATCGAGCACTGCCTGCACGTCTTGCACGATGAGTGTATTGGTGCGCTGATCCACCGCGGCGCTGCCGCGCTCGGTGAGAATGCCGCTCGCGGCGCCTTCGCCGCGCAAAAGCGGTAGCAGATCGCTAGCCACGGCGTAGTTCAGTTGAATATACGCGGTGACGAGCGGCGCCAGCGCTTTGCGTTGCTCTTGCGCTGTCAGTTCGTCGAACTCCGCCTGCACCAGTTCCGCCACGGGCGCCACATACAGCACCTGCCCGATCCGGCGCTGGCCCAGGCCGCGCGGCTTCAACATCAAATCAAGCGCTTGCTCCCAAGGCACCGCATCGAGATGCAGCGTGAGAGCGCCCGTGACGTTATCGCCCACGATCAGATTGAAGCCATTGAAATCCGCCAAAATCTGCAAGGCGGCGCGGATGTCGATGTCCTGAAAATCCAGTGTGATGCGGCCTCGCGCATCCAGCGCCGCTGTCTCCTGCGGCCAGGCGGCGCCGCTGCCGCAGCACAGTGAAAACACGAGCGCCAACTCTAGCCACCATCGAGGCCAATTTCTGCGCATAGCAGTGACACCAGCCCTCTCCCCAACCCCTATCCAGGAAACTGGTTCCGAGGTGCAAGTCGGCAGCATGGCGCTGCATGGGTCTCTCCCGCCAGCGGGCGCGGGGCTTGAATGCCTCTCTTTCACTTTCATATATTTCATCGCTGATCTCCTTGTGTTTTTTGTTCTTCGTTCCAAATCCTTAGCGCTTTTGGCAACAGCAAACTGTTCTCGCGCTCCCGCCACCCTGCGCCAGTGCTTACCTGCTCGATAAGATCGACGCGCTCGCGCGTGATGCGCACGATGCGCCCTTGATCGCGGCCCAGGCGCGCGCCCAGCCCCACGCGTGCCACCTTGCCGCTCGCGTCACGAATCAAGGCCCAGCGCTGTCCTTTGCCTTCCAAGGTGCCGACCAGGCTGAGTTGCGCCAACGCGAAGGCTTCCAGCGCTTCTGTGGCGCGCACCACATCTACTGTGATGCTGGGCAGCGCAAAAGGGTTGCGCAGGGCCGCGGCGCGGTAAAGGGGATCGCGCGTGAGCGGCGGCAAGGCGGGCGCGGTGGCGACAGAATCCTCTACCACAGCGCGGTAAGCGCTCGCGTTCAGCGTCATGCGCAGCGCTGGTGCTTCCGGCGCGGGGTCGATGCTGAAATCGCCGGCCGTGACCAGCGGTGTCAACGCGGCCACGGCGTCGGCAAAGGCGCCCAGCGCGTGGTAATCGCCGCGCAACACCGCGTAGAATGGTTGTTCCACATAAAAATCATGCGGGATTTCCTGCCGCAGTTTCAGTTCATCGAGCGTGAGGCCACTCTGCCATGCCGCCTTGGCCAGCACATCGAGCAAGGCGGGGATGGCGGCGCGCGTCGATAATTGGCTCTGGTACAGGGCAAACGCGGCCTCTTCTTCTTGCAAGCGCGCGCGTTCAGCGCCGAGTGTGGCGGCCAGAGCGGTTTTTGTTTGCAGATCGCTTTGTAGCGTGGCCGATTTTTTTATTGATTGTTCCAATTCAAGGCGCACTCCACGCAGCAATAGCGCCTGGCCAACGCCCACACCCAGCCCGAACAGCAGCGCCAACACCAAAACCCGCAGCGGCGCGGGCCAATGGCCGATCGTGTCCAGGTCGAAGAGATCATGCCAATCGAAGCGGCGTAGTTCGCCGTACCACAGCGAGAGAGTCATGGCGCAGCCTCCAGAGCCCCTTGCAAGGGTACCGACACCACGAAAGCGCCACGCGCCGCACCTTCCGCGCGTGGTGCAGCAATACCGCGCAGTTCAGGCACGCCAAACACGGGGGAGGCGGCGAGCGCGTGCAGCAGTGCCGTCAGTTCAGTGCCGCTCGCCATGCCTTCGAGCCGCAGCGTGGTGCCCTCACGCACCAGCGCCGTGTAATACAGGTCTTGTGGCTGCGTGCGCGCCAGCGCATCGAGCAACACCACATCCTGCGCGCGCGGCGCGGCGAGGTTTTGCAGCAGGGTGCTGCGCGGCGCCAACGCGGCGCGGCGCTCACGCAAGCTACGTAATTGCACGAGTGCGGGTTCCAGCGCCGCAAGCTGCTGTTGCAGCGCAGAATTCTGGAATGTTTGCGCAGAAACATGGCGCCGCAACACCTGAGCGCCGCCGCCCAGCAACAAGACCGCAAGGCCCACAAGCCCCACGAGCGTGCGTAAAAATTGTTGACGCTTGCGCGCACGGCGCTGTTCGCGCCAAGGCAGAAGGTTGAATTCAAGCATCGCGCAGCCCTCGCAAGGCCAGGCCGGTGGCCAGAAACAGTGCGGGCCCTTCCCGCGCGAGCTGCGCTGTGTCCACCCCAGGGCCGCCGCCCATCGCCGCCAACGGGTTGGCCAGTGTGGCGGGCATTTGCAGCAGGTCTTCAGCCAAGGCAGTCAATCCAGGGTGTACCGCACCGCCGCCTGCAAGCACGAGGCGGTCCACCGCGGGATAGGCGCTGGAGGAATAAAAAACCTGCAAGGCGCGGCGCAATTGCGTCAGTTGCTCGTGCGCCAACAATTCAGGCAGCAGGGATTTAGCCTCCATTGCACCAAGCCGCGCGCCCGCCAGCGATTGCTCGCGCGCATAAATCACCGCGCCATCGTGCAATACGTACAGCGTAAAACCGCCGCCTCCTAAATCCGCCAAGGCCACCACGCCCGCGCTATCGCCCAGCAAGGCAAAGGCACGTTCCACCGCCTGCGTTTCGATTTCCACCACCGCGGCGGCATAACCGCCTTGCGCCAATGCTGCCACGCGGCTCTCCACGTGCTCCTTGCGACAGGCGGCGAGCAGCACGGTGGCGGGCGTGGCGGCGGCAGGCGGCGCCGCGAGACGGACAAAATCGAGCGCGACCTCGCTCAGTGCGAAAGGCAGGTGACGCTCCGCCTCCGTGGCGACTTGCACCTCAAGCTCGGCAGCGCCCAGCGCCGCAGCGAATTCCAATTGCCGCGTAATCACCGCGGAACTTGGCACCGCCACCACCGCGCGCCGTGCAATTCCTGGCCTCGCTGGCGCCGGGTCTTGCAGCGCGGTGCCTACCGCGGCAGCGTCCATGATGCGCTTTTCCGCAACCGCGCCGGCGGGCACTGGCCGTACCGCGCAGAACTCCACCCGGTAAGCGCGGCCATGGCGGCGCAATTGCAGCAGTTTTACCGTGCTGGAACCGATGTCGATGCCAAACGCGGCGGCTCTCTTTCCTGCCAGCTTCCCTGCCAGCTTTCCTACAAACTTCCCTGCAAACTTCCCTGAAAAATTCCACATAAAGGTTCCTCCTTGTTTTTACAATACATTCATGGCCTTGCCTTGGCGGAAGTGGGTAGAATGCACGCCATCCCCGCCATCGAACTTCAGTAACGACCTTCAGCAACGACTCTCGGTAACGACAACAGTGAAACTGCTGTGGCGCCTCATACGTTTCTTCGGCTCTTGGGCTCTTGCCGGCGTGGCCGCCTTGCTCATGGTGCTCAGCAGCGCCTATCTGTACGTGTCGCCCAAATTGCCGGGGCGCGAGGCGTACACCAACATCCGTCTGGAAAACCCGCTGCGCATCTACAGCGCGGATAACAAGCTCATCGCCGAATTCGGCAGCCGCCGCAGCAACCCGACCAAGTTCGATCAGATTCCTACAACTATAGTCAATGCTTTGATTTCTAGCGAAGATAAACGCTTCTACCAGCATCATGGCGTGGATACCGTGGGGCTGCTGCGCTCGGTGGCGGGCGTCATCATCGGCAGCGACTGGGGTGGCGGTTCCACCATCACCATGCAGGTGACCAAGAACTTTTTCTTTGAAGGCGAATCGGCTTACTCGCGCAAGTTCAAGGAAGTTCTGCTGGCGCTGAAGCTGGAGCGCGAGCTTTCCAAGAACGAGATCATCGAGCTGTATCTCAACCGCACATTCTTCGGTGTTTCCGCCTACGGCATCGTGGCGGCCGCGCGCCAGTACTACAACAAGGAGCTTGACCAGCTCACGCTAGCGGAGATCACCACGCTGATCGGCATTCTGCCGCGCCCCAATTCCTACAACCCGCTGCAATCGCCCGAGCGTGCGCTGGCCGAACGCCGCCGGGTGCTGGGCCGGATGCTGGAACAGAAAATGATTGCGCGCGCTGATTTCGACGCCGCCATGATCAGCCCCGAAACCGCGAGCCGCTATGGCCGCCAGCCCGAACTGAGCGCGCCTTACCTGGCGGAGATGGTGCGCCTGGAGATGGTGGCGCGTTACGGTGAAAAGGC
>JAIRJU010000125.1 GCA_031260485.1 Pseudomonadales bacterium
CGGTGTGGCGGTGGAAAGGAAGGGAATTTATCTATCGCTCCTTGCAGACAACTCCACCACTGCCGCAGCACAATTCCCCTCCTGTGGAGGGGTGGACGCCGTAGGCGGACGGGGTGGTCCGGAAAAGACCTCGCGAACTGAGAGTGTCCGCATTTGAACCAAAATCGTTCTAACCTTGAGACCTGCTTGGTATGAACTCAAATTGGAATGTCACGTCTCAAAAAACTGACGTGTTTCAAACACGCTCGCCGGAAAACTTTTTCCCTGCCAAGCCAACAGGCGCTTCACCGCAAAATCGAAATACAGCGCACTGTGTTCACGCAAGGTTTCGAGCGGCGCGATGGCGTCCTCTGGTAATAGCCCATTGGCGGCCAGTGCACGCGGCGAGGTGAGGGGAATCACGCCGGGCAGCGGATAGTCGGAGCCGTTCAGCAAGCGGTCGTGCCAATCCTCGCGCGCCAGCAGGGCTTTGATGACCTCGGTTTTGTGGTTGCGCAACAAAATCGCGGAAATATCGCCGCGCAAATTACTCTGCCACTCGGGGTTTTCCATGAGACGGGCGAACAGCGCGAAGCTGGGCTGCCGCGTGCCGGGCTTGTCCAGATCGTCATCGACACCAGCGCCCGCGCAATGCGCGACGACCACACGCACCCCCGCCGCCAGCGCTCGCCGCAAGCGCAGCGGATTGCCGAGGTGTTGCAACTCCTTTGCCTCCGTGGCTTTTTCCTCACCGCCGTGCACAATCAAGGGCAGCTTGAGTTGTGCGAGCGCGGCGTAAAAAGCCTCGCAGCGCGGCGCCGCGGTGTCGATGTTCTGCGCCGACGGCAGCCACTTTACGGCACGTGCGCCACTTTCCGCCGCCTCGTGCAAGCGATCGACGGCATCGGGGCGATAGGGATGAATCGACGCCACCCATTCAAACAGCGCAGGGTTCGCCGCCGCGACAGTGCGGGCGTAGTCGTTGGGAATGTAGAACGTGCTTTGCTTGGGAACCGGGTTGCCGCTTGCGTCACAAAACCAATCGAAGGCGAGCAGCATCGCCTTGAAACCACTGGGCATGTTTTGCACTTGCGCCGCCAAGCGCGCCACGTAGTTGTCATCGACCGCAGCAGCGCCACGGCTGCAACTGGCGTTGAGGTAAAAGAGGCGCTGAATGTTGAGTAGCGGATGCCAGAGGCTGGTCAGCATGGGGCCCATTTCAGGGCCTTTGCCGCTATCGCCGGTGCCGGTCAGATGCACATGGCAATCCCACACCTGCGCAGGATCCAGCCCCTCCCACACGCGCGTGAGCCAGGCATTGACGCTAGCATCATTCAGTTCGGGGCTGAGGCAGGGATTTTTCAATAGGGGCCGGGCAGCCACTGCATCGCTCAAAATGCCGAGAGCACTGGCTGCCGCCCCAGCGGAGATTTTGAGAAAACGGCGGCGATTGCTAAGGAGAGACATGGCACCCTCATCCCAAATAATACGCCACACCCGCCATCAAGAGGCGCGCGGTGCGCATGATGGAGGTACTCTTGGGCACGAGTACCTTGGGGTCGGCGTCGAGTTCCACTTCCACGCCCATGGAGCCGGTGGGGTGTTCCACTTCGCACATGCGGCGCTGGCCGCTGGGAATGTTGGCGAGGTTGTGCCCCACCGCGCCGGGGATGTTCGCCGCGGTGGCCACACTGGCGGCGGCCAGCACGCCCACGGCGTCATGCACGCGGTGCGGAATGAAACTGCGGGTATTGAGGAGGCCGCCGTTTTTCGGCGCGGAAACGATGGTCATCTTGGGCACGGTTTGATCTGCCACATCGCCCAGGTTCATCAGCGGGCCGCAGGCCAAACGCAGCGCTTCGATGGTTTTCTTCAGATCGGCATTGCCTTCGAGCGCCGCGATGCTTTCATCGCCAGCAAGGCCGAGATCGCGCGCGTCGATCATCACCACCGGCATTCCGTTGTCTACCAGCGTCACCTTGAGGCCGTTCACCACGTCCACGAAATTGCCGGTGGGAAACAGCGCGCCGCAGCTCGAACCCGCCACGTCCACGAATTCGATCATGATCGGTGCGTGCGTGCCGGGTACGCCGTCGATGGCGGCGGTGCCGGCGTATTGCACCTGGCCGCCCGGGGTGAGGATGCGCTGTTTGGCGATGCTGTCGGTGTTTTCCATGTAGACGGTGACGAGCGTTTCGCCGTCATTGGCCTGCACCAGGCCCTTTTCGATGGCGAAGGGGCCAACGCCCGCGAGAATGTTGCCGCAGTTCTGGCTGGAACTGACCTTGGCTTCATCCACGAACACTTGCAAAAAGAGGTAGTCCACGTCTACGCCGGGGCGCGTGGATTTCTTGATGACCGCCACTTTGCTGGTGAGCGGATGCGCACCGCCCAGGCCATCGATCTGGCGCTTGTCCGGCGAGCCCATGATGCCCAGCAAGGCGTGGTCTCGCGCTGCGGCATCCGCGGGCAGGTCTGCGGCCAGAAAATACGTGCCCTTGGACGTGCCGCCGCGCATCAATAGACAGGGAATGGCGTTTTGCATGGCTTACCTCATTCGTGAGTTCTGGATTGAAGCGGGCGCATTATCGGGGAGGCGGGCGTCAAAGTGAACTTTGTGAGAGTGAACTTTGTGAGTGTCCCGGCCGCTGCATATAATGACAACCTTTTTCAACCCAACCTTTTTCAACCCAACCTTTTTCAGCCCAGCGGAAGCTCCTCCCATGATGAAACCTGTCGCAGTACGCAACATTCCCCGCGCCGAGCAGCGCGTCATTGATGACCTCGGCCAGATGGGCGTGGCCACTGTGCACGAGGCCCAAGGCCGTGTTGGCTTGATGGCGCCTTACATGCGCCCTGTGTACAGCGGCGTGCGTCTGGCGGGCAGCGCCGTCACCATCTTGGCGCAGCCGGGTGATAACTGGATGGTTCATGTCGCCATCGAACTGTGCAAGCCGGGCGATGTGCTGGTGTGCGGCATCACCGCCGACAGCACCGACGGTTATTTTGGCGATTTGCTGGCTTCATCCTGCCTTGCGCGCGGCATCAAGGCGCTGATCATCGACGCTGGCGTGCGCGACGTGCGCGATCTGAAAGAAATGGGCTTCCCCGTGTGGTCCAAGGCCATCCACGCCAAAGGCACCGTAAAGGAAACGCTCGGCTGCGTGAACGTGCCCATCGTCTGCGCTGGCGCCTTGGTCACTCCAGGCGATGTGATCGTGGCCGATGACGACGGCGTTTGCGTGGTACAACGCCAATCCGCCGCCGTGGTGCGCGACAAAGCCAAGGCGCGCGAAGACGCCGAAGTGGCCAAGCGCGTGAAATTGCAAGCGGGCGAAATGGGTCTGGATCTCTACAAGATGCGTGAGCGCTTGCAGCAAGCGGGCCTTGTATACGTCGATTCGCTGGATGACTTGAAATAAACACAGCGTTCCAAATTTTTTTCAGCAACTAAAACCTTTTCAACAACTAAAACCTCTTCAGCAACTAAAACCTCTTCAGCAACTAAACCAGGGAGTTCCCGATGAAAGTATTGATGGTTGGCCATGGCGCCTTTGCGCAGAAGCACATGGACGGCATAAAAAATATCCCCGGCGTGGAAGTGAGCGCCATCTGTGGCCGCCGCGAAGACGCCACCCAAGCCGCTGCCACTGAGCGCGGCATCAAACACTGGGGCACCGATCTCACCGAGTGCCTGAAGTTCGACGTGGACGCGGTCATCATCACCTCCGCCACCCAGGTACACGCCGCCCAAGCCATCCAGTGCCTCAAGGCCGGCAAGCACGTGCAGGTGGAAATTCCGATGGCCGATACGCTGGCCGATTCCAAAGCCATCCTCGCCGCGCAGCAGGAAATGGCCGCCAAAGGCAAAAACCTGATCGCCATGGCTGGACACACCCGCCGCTTCAACCCCAGCCATCAGTGGATTCACAAGAAAATTCAGGCAGGCGAATTGAAAGTGCTGCAAATGGACGTACAGACCTATTTCTTCCGCCGCACCAATCTCAATGCCGCGGGCGGCGTGCGTAGCTGGACCGACCACCTCTTGTGGCACCACGCCTGCCACACTGTTGATCTCTTCGCGTATCAGGCTGGCGAGCCGGTCAAGCACGCTTTCGCGCTCGAAGGCCCGCACCACCCGGACCTGAAGATCGCCATGGACATGAGCATCGGCATGAAGACCGCCAGCGGCGCCGTGTGCACGCTGTCGCTGTCGTTCAACAACGATGGCTCGCTCGGCACTTACTTCCGCTACATCTGCGACAACGGCACCTACCTCTGCCGTTACGACGATCTGTTCGACGGCAAGAACAACCAGATCGACGTATCCCAGGTGGATGTCTCCATGAACGGCATCGAACTGCAAGACCGCGAGTTCTTCGCCGCTATCAAGGAAGGCCGCGAACCCAACGCCTCCATCGCCCAATGCCTGCCCGCCATGCAGACACTGGATGAACTGGAGCAGTGCTTGCACCGCACCAAGTAAATTACTCTACGTTCCATAATTCAAAGGGGCCTGCGGGCCTCTTTTTTTGGGGACATGAATTACCCTCTCCCTCTCCCCCGCCCCCTCTCCCGCAAGCGGGCGAGGGGAGAGTCAAGCCACTCGTTTATGAGGATTGAATATGAAAACTCTGCCTGCAACATTATCGCTATGTGGTTTTACAGTTTCGCTTTTATTTTGCACCGCTTCCTACGGACAAAGCGCTGGGCTATACGGGCCACTGGAAAATGGCACGAGCATCGAAGCCTTGGCCGGTGAGCGCTATACCATCAAGTTAGTCGACAGTGTAGCCGGGCAGGATGCCAAAGCGCTGGCAAGCAAACTCAATCTGGACGGCAGCATTTTGCGTATATGGGAATCAATCAACGCAATCTACGTGAGCATGTCCAAAGCAGAAGCCGCTCGCCTGAGCCAAAGCTCCGCTGTAGTGTGGGTAGAACAGGATAGCGTACTGACAGCCGATGATCAGATCACTGCGCTGCCAACCTCAGCCGCTCTCGCTGGCAGTGGGCAGGCTGAATTGAGCACCAAGGGCAGCACCGGAAATTATGTGTTGAGAGTGCCAGAGGTGAGTTTTTCCGGCATTCCTGGGCTTTATCAGGACGCAATTCTTGAAACCATCAACCCTGCCGATCCATCGCAATGGCAACTGATGGCCGTTGAGGAAGGCTTTCCTCTTCGGGTCGAAACCGTGGAGCTGATTACCACCGATGCAATGCCGGTACAGGTTTTCCTCAGAGTGAAGGGGTCAATAGGCGCTTGCAGCAACATCGGCAAAACGGCCATCGACATCACCGAAAACAACTTTTCGGTTTTCATTTTCCATGAAACGCCTATGGATAATACCCTTATATGTGTTGCCATTTCGGGGGATTTCACCAAGACCATTGCTTTGCCCGTGTATGGCCTCGGCAGCGGCACCTATACTTATTCGGTCAATGGCAAACCTTCAGGGAAATTTATTTTGCCGAAAAATAATCTGCTCGCCGACGAAGACGCGACATCGAAAATTATCTTTGCGCGCCCCGCTCCCTAAAAAATTGTCATCCCAGTTTTTCAAAAAAGCACTCTGAACCTGCCCCCACCACCGCACGCAGCACAATTCCCCTCCTCCACAGGAGGGGAATTTATCTCCGGTGGCGATCGGTATGGCGGCGGAAAGGGAAATTTATCTAGTGCTTGCCGCAGGACAAATTCCCCTCCTGTGGAGGGGTGGACGCCGTAGGCGGACGGGGTGGTGGAGGGACTAATCTTGTGCCACTGCTGCCTACGGCAAACCACCCCGCCCTTACGGGCACCCCTCCACAGGAGGGGAATTTATCTAGCGCCCCCTCCAGTGCGGGAGAGTCCCATGCCGCGCGCGCTGCCGGCTCGTGCCCCGGAGCGCAGGTTCCTGGGTAGGGGTTGAGGAGAGGATGCTGAATCATTACACCGACGGCAAATCGGCATCAATTCGGTAAAAACCGCACCTGCACCCGTTGGCCAATCCTGAAATCGTTATTAGATAAGAATTCCAAAATACATTCGACATCGCGCGCATCGGTGGCTTCCTGGGCGCTCTCATTGAGCGTGCTCGCGCCGAACACTTCGCTGATGCGGATCACGCGCGCCC
Source organism: Pseudomonadales bacterium (assembly GCA_031260485.1). Taxonomy (GTDB): domain Bacteria; phylum Pseudomonadota; class Gammaproteobacteria; order Pseudomonadales; family Pseudohongiellaceae; genus CAILUG01. Next base: position 6,096 of record JAIRJU010000125.1, read on the forward strand.
GCTGCGGCGTGCCTGGATCGGCTTCGGAGGTGATCTCGGCATTCATGCCCTCGCGGACCTTGCTGACAAAACCTTCGTTGAGTTCGGCGCGCACGATGCGTGGGGCGTCGGGCAAGAGTTCGATGAGTTCGCCGGAGGAAGGCGACACGACATCGCCGATATGGGTAGCACGCACGATGATCCGCCCCGGAACCGGCGCGCGCAGAATCCTCGCTTCGATCTCGTATTCGGCTTGGCGGACTTTCTGCTGCGCGGTTGCAATGTTGGCGTCGGCGACGGCGATTTCCGCTTCGAGTTCGGCCAATGCCTGCGTGGCATCGTCGGCGGCCTGGCCGGTGGCGGCGCCCGCGGCGGCGGCTTCGCTCATGCGCGCCGCGCGCTGCTTGAAACCAGGGCGTTTGGCGCGCAGCAGCGTTCCTTGCGCGATGGCGGCATTGAGTTCGGCCTTGGCTGCATCGAGCGCGATCCTGACTTGCGTCGTATCGAGTGTCATCAGCGCTTCGCCCGCTGTCACATCGTCGCCCACCGCCTTGAGCAATTCGGCAACGATGCCATCGCGCGCGGCTGCCACATGCACTAGCCCGCCTTGAACATCGACGCGGCCACGCGCAATCGCCACGAATGGCGGCGTTGCCGCGGCGGGCGGCGCGGTGTTCGCCGCTGGCTTGCCACAAGCGCCAAGCAGCGCCGTGATGCTCGCCGCAAAAAGGAAAATAAGCGTTTTATTCATGATTTTTTGCCTCTGCGCAAGGCGATACGTGTGGCGCCAGCGCGCCACTTTGTTTTATATCGGAAAGGATGCGCCCATCGGCGACTTGAATGATGCGATCGGCATCGGTAGCCAGCCGCGTATCGTGGCTGACACAAACCACCGTGGCGCCATGTACGCGGGCAACGCGGTGCAGGGTGTCGATGACATTCTTGCCATTGACCGAATCGAGTGCGCTGGTGGGTTCATCGGCAAATAAAAACTGGGGTTTTTTCGCCAACGCGCGCGCGATGGCGATGCGCTGTTTTTCGCCGCCGGAAAGTTCGATCGGGCGCAGGTGCGCGCGCGCGGCGAGGCCGACTTCCTCCAGCGAGGCGAGTGCCATCTCGCGCACAGTGCGGCGCGGCAACCCCAGATAATCCAGCGGCAGCATGACTTGTTCGAGCGCGGTCAACGCCGGAAACAGATTGAAGCCTTGAAAGACGAAACCCGTGTGCCGCAAGCGGAATTTTTCCAGATTCGCGCGCGATTTTTTCCACAGATCTTCGCCGAGCGCGGATACCTGGCCGCTATCAGGCTTGAGCAGCCCAGAAAGAATCGCCAGCAAAGTGCTCTTGCCCGACCCCGAGGGCCCGAGCACGAGCGCCAGTTCACGCTCGCTGAGCGCCAGCGACATGCCTTGCAGCACGTGCGTTTCCACCCGTCCATTGGTGTAGCTCTTGGTGATGTTGGCGGCGACGAGTGCGGGCATGGTCAGCGCAGCAGGTTCGCTGGTTCAAGATGGTTGATCGCGCCAACGGTGAAAAAACCGGAAATCAGCGCGATCAGCATGACGAAAGCGCCGCAGATCGCGGCGGCGCTATAGTCGAACGCAATCGGCACATCCTGCCCTTGCGCCAGCAGCGCCAGCAAGCCGCTGACAAGGCCGCCCAACAGCACACCGAGAATGCCAACCCAAAATGCTTGTTCCAGAATCACGCGACGCAAGGCGCCGATGCCAGCGCCGAGCGCGTTGAGCATCGCGTATTCGCGCACTGAACTGGTCACTGCGGCAAACAAGGTTTGACTGGTAATGACCACGCCGACGAGGAACACGACGCCAGAGAGAAAGATGAAACCAAGACCGGCGCCAGTTTCAAACATCCAATAAGCCGCGGCGGTTCGTGCGAATTCCTCCTGCGTCCACACCGCAAAGCGATGGTTGGCGGCGATCGGCGCGAGGCGCTCGCGCACGACATCAGGATCCACCCCCGGCGCGAGGCGGGCAACGTAGTAGGCAACCTTGTCGCGCTCACTGGCATCATCAATGAGCAGGCGTGCGGTGGCGATCGAGGTGACGATATTGACGCCGCCGAGCATTCTAAGGCCCTCGGCCGCGGCGACGATCTTGACGCCGTGTCCATTGAGAAAGGCCACCCCGCCCACCTCAAGACCGAGTTTGTCGAGATCGGCGGCATCGACGATGACCGCGCCCGGCTCAAACAGGCGCGCGCGATCGACGGCGCTGAGCGCCTGCGAAAACATCATGCCGTTCGGCCCAGGCTCGATGCCTGAAATCGACACCGAGACACTGCCGCGCTCGACGGGGCCGCGCCAATTGCCATCGATCCACTGGAACGGTTCGACCTGGACGACGGCCGGATCCATGCGCAGCCACATTTCGGTATCGCGCGGAATCGGACGCCCCAGTTCCACGGTCTGCGTGCCCGGATAGCCAGCCCAGATGTCGCCACTGGAGCGGCTCACGTAGACACCTGCGCTGGAGAAGATGCCCAGCATCAGCGCCGTCATCATCAACAGCAGCAGGCCGGAAAACGCCACCGCCAATGCGGCTGGCAAAAATTTGCGCCATTCGTAGACCAAGGTTTTGCGCGCCAGGGCAACCATCAGCGTAAACCCTGCGCTTGGCTGTCGCCGGCCAGCGGCGGCAGCGTGCCGCCAAAGGCCTTGTACAGGGCGATGTAGGCGAGCGCGCGGTCGCGCACGGCGAGATTGCGTTGCAACTGCGCTTGCGCGGCGGCCAGATTCGCCTCCGCAGTTTCCACGCCATCGGCGAGGCCAATGCGCTGTAGCATCTGTGCGGTTTGCGCGCCGCGTTCGTGCAAGGCGAGGGTCTTTTGCACGTTGTCGGCCAGCAGGGTTTTCGCATCGAACTGCGCCAGCGCGGTTTGCGCTTCGGCAAGCCCTTCGATAACCGCCTCACGATAGGCCAGCACCGCGGCCTGCAAGGCGCGCTCGCGTGCGTTTGCCACGCCGCGGCGCGCACCCCAATCGACGATGGGTAGGAAAATCGCCGGGCCGGCGATGAAGATGAAATTGTCGTTGAGGTTGGTGGAGGTCAGCGCGGTCGACGAAATGAGCGTGGCGTCGATGCCGAACTTGGGAAACAGATCCGCGCGCGCGATGCCAAGTTCACCCGCGGCGCGCACGACATTTTGTTCCGCACGGCGAATATCGGCGCGCGTGCGCACCAGATCGGCTGGCACCTGGCGAAAATCGATCGGCGGCAAGGCGGGTTGCTCTACAGACAATTGCTCTACAGACAGTTGCTGTGCAGACATCTGCGGCGCACCGACGCGCAGGGCCGGATCAACCGTGGTGGCGCCCAGCAGAACCGCGAGCGCTTGTGCGGCCTGCACGGCCGTGAGCGCGGGTTCGGTGGCATCGCTTTGCGCCTGTTGCAACGCGGCTTGCACGCGATCGAGTTCCAGTGGCGTCCCCAAGCGCAGACTCACGCGCTTGGCGATGAGATCGGCCTGAGCGCGCTGCTGCGTCACGATGGCGTCGAGCGCCTGCGCCCGGCTCTGGGCGGCACGCAGTTCGATGTAATTGCGAGCAACTTCGGCAATCACCGTGACCCGCAGCGCCGCCTCATCAATGATGGCGAGATTTTCGTCGGCCAGATTGAGGCGCGCGGTGCCGGCGGCGCGGCCAAAGAAGCCGAACTCCCAAGTCGAATCCAAGCCAACTTCCAGAAAGCCGGTGCTGGAGTTGGGCGTGGTTTCGATGAACGTGCGGAAATTGAGATTCGGCCAGAATGCGCCGCGGTTGGCCTGGCGCACCAGGCGCGCGGCCTGCAAACGTTCGCCAGCGATTTGAATATTGAGATTGTTTTGCAACGCACGTTCAATCAAGCTGTTCAATACCGGGTCATCGAACGCGCGCCACCAATGATCGAGATCAGGCGCAAGACCGCCGGCCACCTCCTCGCGCGTTTGCCAGTCGCTGGGCGTATCGCGCGCCAGTTCAGGCAACGCCGTATGCCACAGCGAACAACCTCCGAGCACGCAGGCAGAGGCTACGATACAGGCTCGAAGGCAGGAGAAAGTCCGGTTCATTGCGGAAAAGGTCAAGGCGCCCCAGGGAAAATCCGCGGTCATTGTCGCTTGGTTGAGGCGCAATAAAAAGGGCAGCCGAGGCTGCCCTTTGGTTTTTTTATAGCGCCGCTGCGCAGCGCAGCGTTACACCAAGGCTTTGTCGTCCTCGGTGACTTCCTTCATGCTCAGGCTGACTTTGCCACGGTCGTCGATCTTGAGAACCTTGACGAAGATTTCCTGACCTTCCTTGAGGTGGTCGGTGACTTTCTCGACGCGCTCGGTGGAGATCTGCGAGATGTGCACCAGGCCGTCCTTGCCGGGCAGGATGGTAACGAAGGCGCCGAAGTCGACGATCTTCGATACCTTGCCTTTATACGTGCGGCCAATTTCCGCTTCCGCGGTGATGGCTTGAATCATTTCCAGTGCGCGGTCACGCGAGTTGGAATCTTCGCCGTAAATGCGCACATTGCCGTCGTCGTCGATGTCTACCGAGGCGCCGGTTTCTTCGGTGATGCCGCGGATGGTGACGCCGCCTTTGCCGATCACGTCGCGAATCTTGTCCACGTGGATCTTGATGACAGCCATGCTCGGCGCGTTCGGAGAAATCTCCGCGCGCGGGAGGGAGATGACTTTGTTCATCTCGCCCAGGATGTGGATGCGCGCCTTGTAGGCTTCTTCCAGCGCGGTTTCCATGATTTCCTCGGTGATGCCCTGGATTTTGATGTCCATCTGCAGCGCGGTGACGCCATTGGCGGAACCGGCCACTTTGAAATCCATGTCGCCCAGGTGGTCTTCATCGCCGAGGATGTCGGTGAGAACGGCAAAGCCGTGGTCTTCCTTGATGAGGCCCATGGCGATACCCGCCACCGGCGCTTTCACCGGCACGCCGGCATCCATCAGCGCCAGCGAGGTGCCGCACACAGACGCCATGGAACTGGAGCCGTTCGACTCGGTGATTTCCGATACCACGCGAATCGCGTAGGGGAAGCTTTCTTCGCTCGGCAGCATCGCGTAAACACCGCGACGCGCCAGACGGCCATGACCGACTTCGCGACGCTTCGGGCCCGCCATGCGGCCGGTTTCACCCACGCTGAAGGGCGGGAAGTTGTAGTGCAGCATGAAGCCGTCTTTGCGCACACCGGACAGATCTTCGATGATCTGCGCGTCGCGAATGGCGCCGAGGGTGGCAACGACCAGCGCCTGG
>JAIRJU010000357.1 GCA_031260485.1 Pseudomonadales bacterium
CAGCGTAGTATTGATTGCATTGGCGGCGGCAGCGGGCTACTGGTTATGGCGCGGACCTGCCACGCTCGACGTGGCGAGCCCCGCAACAGAAAGCTCGGCGCGTCTGTCTTCCGACACACTGCGCTTCGATCTCAACGCGCCGCAATTGACCTTCTTGCGCATCGAACCTGTGCAAGCATTTTCGGTGCCGCTGGCGGAACCGTTCAACGCGCGCGTCGCCTATGACGACAACCGCACCGCGCGGGTATTTTCGCCGGTGGCGGGCCGCGTGGTCAGGATCGTGGCCGAGGCGGGGCAGCGCGTCAAAGCGGGTGATCCACTGCTGTGGATCGATGCGCCGGATTACGCGGAAGCGGTTGCCGATGTCACCAAGGCGGACGCCGATTTACGCAACAAACAAGCCGTATTCGATCGCGCCCAGTTGGTGTACGAGGCGCAAGGGATCTCGCGCAAGGATTTGCAGGAAGCGGAAGCGGATTGGCGCGCGGCGGACGCCGAAGCGCAGCGCGCGCGTGCGCGTCTGCAAAATCTGGGCACGCCAAACGCGGCGGCGGGCGGGCGCTTCGTGCTGCGCGCGCCGATCGATGGCAGTGTTAGTGAACGAAAAGTCAATGCGGGCAGCGAAGTGCAAACCGATGCTGATGATCCCTTGTTCGTGATTACCGATCCTTCACATCTGTGGGTATTGGTCGATCTGCCGGAACGGCAGCTTGGCAGTATGCAGGTAGGGCAGGCGATTGCCATTCAAGTGGACGCCTATCCTGACGAGACTTTCCCCGGCACGGTAGTGGTGGTGGGTGGAGCGCTCGATGCGGTGACGCGGCGCGTGCAGGTGCTCTGCGCCGTGGAAAATCCCGAACCTTACAAATTGCTGCCGGAAATGTTTGCGCGCGTCACGCCCGCCGCTGCTACGCAGCAAACGTTGCCGCGCGTTCCCAATGCCGCGGTGTTCACGCAAGGTTTGTACAGCTACCTGTTTGTTGAAACCGCGCCAGGGATGTTGCAGCGCCGCCGCGTGACGCCGGATCGGCAGGGCACCCAATACACCTGGATAAGAGACGGGCTGCAAGCGGGCGAGCGCATCGTCACCACGGGTGCCTTGCTGCTGAATTCTGAGTTGGATAGCGACTGATTCAAGCGCCCTCTCCCCAACCCCTCTCCCACGGGTGTGTGCGGGAGAGCGGGTGATGTTCATGCGCCTGAATTGTTTGTTGATTGCCTTACCGTGTGACTATTGCCTTATTGTGTGACCAGGGAAACGCCATGCTGGACAAACTCATTACCTTTTCATTGCAGCAGCGCGTGTTCGTGCTGGCCGCTGCCTTGCTGATTCTGATCGGCGGTTGGCACGCCATCGGCAACCTGCCGGTGGAAGCCTTTCCCGATGTGCAGGATGTGCAAGTAAAGATTGATACGCTGGTGCCAGGGCAAGCGCCGGAGGAAGTCGAACGCAGTGTAACACTGCCGATCGAGCGCGAAATGGCGGGCGTGCCGCACATGACGCGCTTGCGTTCGGTGTCGCTCACCGGCTTGTCGGAGGTGGTGCTGACTTTCGCCGATGGCACCGACGACTATTTCGCGCGGCAACAGGTGATGGAAATTTTGCAGGGCGTCGATCTGCCGCCTGGTGTAAAACCGGATTTGGCGCCCTTGACCACCGCCGTGGGCGAGATTTTCCGTTACGTCATCGAGGCGCCCGCCGACATGCCCGCCACCGAAGTGCGCGCTTTGCAGGATTGGGTGGTGCGTCCTGCGCTGCGGCAAGTCTCTGGCATTGCCGACGTGGTGAGTTATGGCGGCGCGATCAAGGAATATCAGGTGCGTGTCGATCCGGCGCGCTTGGCGCGCTATGGCGTCACGCTGGAGCAAGTGTCGCAGGCGCTGAGCGCTAACAGCGGCAACACCGGTGGCGGCGTACTGGAGCGCGGCAACGAAGCGTTGGTGGTGCGCAGCATCGGTATTTTCCGCGACATGCAGGACATCGCGCAGGTGGTGGTTGCCGCGCAGGACGGCAAAACCGTGCTGGTGAGCGATGTCGCCGAGGTGGCGATCGGTGAACGTCCGCGTTCTGGCATCGTGGCCTTCAACGAGCATGACGACATGGTGCAGGGCATCGTCAGTATGCTCAAAGGTCAGAACGCGCCAGTGGTGGTGACGGCGCTGCGCGAACGCATTGCCGGTTTGACCCCGCAATTGCCGCCTGGCGTGACGATCGTGCCGTATTACGATCGCACCGACCTGGTTGACCATACGGTCCACACCGTGTCGGAAAACCTGATGATCGGCGCTTTGCTGGTGGTATCCATTCTGCTGCTGTTCTTGCGTAACTGGTACGCGGCGCTGACGGTAGCGGCGATCATTCCCTTGTCATTGTTGTTCGCGTTCATTTTGATGGACGCGCGCGGCGTCTCCGCCAACTTGATTTCACTGGGCTCGGTCGATTTCGGCATCATCATCGACAGCGCCGTGGTATTGGTCGAAGCGCTGATGGTGAAGCTGGCGCTGGCCAAGCTGAGCGAGTCGGAGCAGCAGCACACCTATCGCTGGCGTATGCACCTGATCAAGCAAACCAGTGTTGAACTTGGGCATCCGATTTTGTTCTCAAAGATGATCATCATTTTGGCCTTCATGCCGATTTTCACCTTCCAGCGTGTGGAAGGAAAAATCTTCTCGCCGATGGCGTATACGCTGAGTTTCGCGTTGCTTGGCGCTATTTTGCTGACCTTGACACTGGTGCCGGTGCTGCTCAGCTACGCGGTAAAGCACAAGGATCTGGCGGAAAAACACAGCGGCTGGATGGAACATTTGCAAGAGCGTTATCGGCAACTGCTGCTGTGGGCGGAAACCCGGCGCAAACGTATCGTCGCGGCATCGCTGGTGATATTGGCGATCGCGGTCAGCGGCGTGCCGCTGCTCGGCAGTGAATTTCTGCCCAAGCTGGACGAAGGCAACATCTGGTTGACCATCCTCTTGCCGCCCGCATCGTCGCTGACGACCACCAAGGAAAACGAGCGCCATGTGCGCGAAATTCTGCGCACCTACCCTGAAATGGGCAACGTGGTCAGCCAGGTAGGGCGGCCCGATGATGGCACCGACCCCAAAGGCCCCAACACCATGGAAATCATGGGCGAACTCAAGCCGCGCGACACCTGGCGTTTTCCCACCAAGGATGCGCTGATCGCGGACATGACGGAAAAACTGCATGTCATTCCCGGGGTGCAAACCAATTTTTCCCAAGTGATTCAAGACAACGTGGAAGAAGCGCTGTCCGGCGTGAAGGGGGCCATCGCAATTAAAATTTTCGGTCCAGATCTCGAAATACTGGAAAACAAATCCGAACAGGTGGCCAGCATCATTCGCAGCATTCGCGGCGCGGCGGACGTGGATGCGATACGGGTCGGCGGACAGACCGAGTTGGACGTTACCCTGGATCGTGCCCGTATGGCACGTCACGGTCTCAACGTCGATGATGTCAATAATCTGGTGGAAACCGCGATGGGCGGCAGTGCGGTCAATTCCTTCTATGAAGGCGAGCGTCTGTTCGACGTTACGCTGCGTCTGGATACGCCTTGGCGCGATGCGGTGGATGACGTTGCCAATCTCCTGGTGCCGCTGCCGGGTGGCGGTACGCTGCCGCTGGGTGAAATCTCGACCATCGAGGTGCGCCAAGGTGCGGCACGTATTGGCCGCGAAGCGGGTGGGCGCATGGTGGCGGTGAAATCCAATCTGCTCGACCGCGATCAGGGCAGTTTTGTCACTGAGGCCATGGCCAAGGTCAACGCTCAGGTAAAACTGCCGCCCGGTTACACCATGACCTGGGGCGGCCAATTTGAAAACCAGCAGCGCGCCAACGCCCGCCTGATGGTGATTGTGCCCTTATCCGCGCTGATGATTTTCGTGCTGTTGTTCTGGGCCTTCCGTTCGATGCGCAAAGCACTGCTGGTGCTCTTCATGGTGCCGTTCACGTCGATCGGTGGCGTCGCCGGATTGGCGCTGGCGGGGCTGCATCTGTCGGTGTCGGCGGCGGTGGGTTTCATCGCGGTTTCGGGCATTTCGGTACAGAACGGCGTCATCATGGTGGAACAATTCATGACCATCATGCGCAACGGCGTCAGTCTGCGCGATAGCGTATTGCAAGGTGCGGTGGCGCGCTTGCGGCCTATTCTGATGACGGCGCTGATGGCGGGCATTGGTCTCTTGCCCGCGGCGCTGTCGCAAGGCATCGGCTCGGAAACGCAGCGGCCCTTCGCGGTGGTGATCGTGGGCGGCATCATCTCGGCCACCTTGTTCACCTTGCTGCTGCTGCCTTTGCTGTTTCCGGTGATCGCGGAAGAAAGTCACCCTGAAGACGAGGAAGAGCAGGCGCTCCTGGACTAAGCCTCAGCTGCTCTCATGCCACGTCTTGAGCGGCTGCTTCGATCAATTCCGCGGGCACGCCGCGGCGGCGCAGCGCCTCGGCCAAACGGGCGGCCGGGCCGAACAAATGCACCGCTTCATCGCGGCGCAACCCCTCGCTCACATAGGCTTTGAGCAAGGCTTGGTAGCCGCTCATGCCCTTCAGTGGCGCGATGGCCTTGAGCGAATCCACCACGTCTGTTGGCACCCGCAGCGTGATGCTGGTCATTTCCCGGTCGCGGCTCATGCGGGCGTGCAATTTTTCAGAAATCATAAATGTCGCGCTCCTCTGTGGTGGCTTTGCGGGCCGAAATGATGCGGATAGCCTCACTCTCGAACGTGAGGTGCACCACAAACAACAGTCTGCTTTGGGTGTCGTAACCGACGACCGCATCGCGGGCCTCATCGTTGCGGCTGGCATCGACCAAACGCAAGAACGGATCGAAGAACACCTCAGCCGCTTGCTCGAAGCTCACGCCTGAGTGGCGGACGAGGTTGGTTTGGGCTTTTTTCGCGTCCCAAACAAACGTGATGCCATTCAACTCATAGTGAATATCCATGCGGGGGCACGGTAATTTAACGTATGGGCATTGTCAATACGGCGTGCTGAGCGCTCTTGCAAGCGAAGGATTCTGTGGCGAGGGCTACGCTGTGCGGCCTCAGGTGCTCAAAGATAAACGGACTGTAGGCAACGGACAGGACGGACAGCAAGCAGCTTGTGCCGGCGGCGCTATTTCCTGATAATGCCGCCTCCGCCGCGCGGGTATCACCCGCGGCGAATCCGCAAACCGGTTTATGGTATCTCTTGTCGGTCCCCCCGCAATGTTAGGTTGTGAACCCCGTCAGGCCCGGAAGGGAGCAGCGGCAGCAGCCGCGGCATGTGCCGGGGTGTGGCTGGCAGGAGGTACCTCCACTCTTACTTCTCAAGCGCATCCAGCTCAAGCATCTCTGGCACCGCGATCTTTGCTGAGAACGGCATGAGTTATCAGGTACTCGCACGCAAATGGCGGCCCCGCAATTTCAGTGAAATGGTGGGGCAGGGCCATGTGCTCAAGACGCTGATCAACGCGCTCGACAGTGGCCGTTTGCACCATGCCTATCTCTTCACCGGCACGCGCGGCGTAGGCAAAACTACTCTCGCGCGCATTCTGGCGCGCTGCCTCAACTGCGAAACTGGCGTTACCTCCACGCCCTGCGGCGAATGCAGCGCCTGCCGTGAAATCAACGAAGGCCGCTTTCTCGATTTGATCGAAGTCGATGCCGCCTCGCGCACCAAGGTGGAAGATACCCGCGAATTGCTCGAAAACGTGCAATACGCGCCCAGCCGTGGCCGCTACAAGGTGTACCTGATCGACGAAGTGCACATGCTGTCCACCCACAGCTTCAATGCGCTGCTCAAGACGCTCGAAGAGCCGCCGCCGCATGTCAAATTCTTGCTTGCCACCACCGATCCGCAAAAGCTGCCAGTAACGGTGCTCTCGCGCTGTTTGCAGTTCAATCTGAAGCATGTCAGCCCTGAGCGTTTGGTGGAGCACCTCAAGCACATCCTGGCGCAGGAAGGCGTGGCGTTCGAGGAAGGCGCGCTGTGGCAACTGGGCCGCGCTGCACAAGGGTCGGTGCGCGATTGCCTGACGCTGCTCGATCAAGCCATCGGCTACTGCGAAGGCCGGCTTGGTGCCGCGAGTGTCAGTGAATTTCTTGGCAGTATTGATCAGGCGGTCATCCAGGGCTTGATGGAGGCTTTGGTGGCAAATGACGCCCGCGCCGCGCTCGGCGTGATCGACACCGTGGCGGAACATACGCCCGATTATGCGGCGCTGTTGCAGGAGCTTTTATCCTGGCTGCACCGCGTCGCCATCGCGCAGGCGCTGCCTGAAGGGGTAGACAACGCGCAGGGCGACCGCGCTGCGGTGCTGCGCCATGCCGCCGCGCTCAACGCGGAAACCGTGCAGCTTTATTACCAGATTGCCCTCAAGGGCCGCGAAGAGCTGCCCTGGGCCGTTGATCCGCGCAGCGGGCTGGAAATGACACTGCTGCGCATGTTCGCCTTTGCGCCCGCCGCGGTGCCTGCGCTGTCCGCTCTGGAGGGGGTGGCGCCGCCTGCATCCGCTGCGCTTTCTTCGGTTGAGGCCACTAGCGCCCTGGGAGATGCCGGGCAAAAAAAAAAGTCTCTGATGGCGTAAGGGCGGGAGCGATTTCACCAGCGAGTACCCTTTCTCCAGCAAGTACCCTCTCCCCAACCCCTCTCCCGCAAGCGGGCGAGGGGCGCGAACTCTCCGCTTCCACGGCGGAACGCCTTGCCCTGGCTGATCTCAAACCGCGCTTGTGGCCGGCCTTGTTCCGGGCCTTACCCTTGAGCGGGGTGACGCGCAGCATGGCGGGCAACGCGG
>JAIRJU010000330.1 GCA_031260485.1 Pseudomonadales bacterium
AACATCAGTTGTGCCTTCGGTCTTCCGCGCATCATTGTCCTCGTCGTGTCCATACCCTATACGACAAAGATGGGAATACTTTCAAATAATTCAATGAACTTCTAACTCAGGACACTAGCCTCAGCGAGCCTTATCTTCAACTGCTTTTTCACGCACGGTGGAATGAACGGTCTTATATTTTATAAACCGCCGTTTTCATCACTCGCGCCATCGCGCTCATGGTGTGCTTGATGGGCGTGGGCAGTTCCACGCCACCCGCGGCGCGGGCCAAGGTGGCGTGCTGGCCTTCATCGACGAGCATTTGCTGCAAAATGGCTTTGCTGCATTGATCGTCGGCGGGCAGTTGCGCCAGGTGTTCGCGCAGGTGCTCGCATACTTGCTGTTCCGTTTCCGCCACAAAGCCCAAACTCCAGCGATCGCCCACTAGGCCCGCCAGCGCGCCGAGGCTGAAGCTCATGCCGTACCACAGCGGGTTGAGCAGGCTGGGGCGGCTGCCAAGTTCCGTGAGGCGGCTTTCGCACCAGGCAAGGTGATCGCCTTCTTCGCGTGCCGCGTGTTCCATGCTGCTGCGCACCTCAGGTAAACGCGCGGTGAGCGCCTGGCCTTGATATAGCGCCTGGGCGCAGACTTCGCCGGTGTGGTTGATGCGCATCAGGCCAGCGGCGTGGCGGCTTGCTGTGGCGTCCAGCGGCGTGGCCGCCTCCATGGTGGCGGGATTGGGCCGCCCAGCCACGGTGGTGCCGCTCACCAGGGTACGCAGGGCTTGATCGAGATTGAGGATGAGTTTGTCGATGCCGTTCATGACGTTTACCGTAAATGACTCATTGACGTTCACGCGCGATCGCGCGCCAGCCGATGTCGCGGCGGTAGTAGCATTGATCCCAATGAATGTTGGCCGCAAGCTGGTACGCGGTTTGCGCCGCTTGCGCTACTGTCGCGCCCAGCGCGGCGGCGCACAGGACACGGCCACCATTAGTGACCACTTGGTCATTTTCAAGTTTGGTGCCCGCGTGAAACAGCTTGCTGTGGCGCGGGGCGGGCGTGTCGAGGCCGCTGATTACCGCGCCTTTGGCATAGTGTTCAGGATAGCCGCCCGCCGCCAGCACCACGCCGAGCGCGGCGCGGGGATCGAAAGAGATGGATTGCTGCGCCAGCGTACCGGCGAGCGCGGCTTCGCAGAGAGTGACCAGATCGGTTTCTAGCCGCAGCATCACCGGCTGCGCTTCAGGGTCGCCGAAACGGCAGTTGAATTCCACCACCTTGGGTGTGCCATCGGCGCTGATCATCAGCCCGGCATAGAGAAAGCCCACATAAGGATTGCCCTCGGCGGCCATGCCGCGCACGGTGGGGTAGATCACTTCATCCATGATGCGCGCGTGAATCGCGGGTGTGACCACTGGCGCTGGCGAATAGGCGCCCATGCCGCCGGTATTGGGGCCGTGGTCGCCATCGTCGCGCGCTTTGTGGTCTTGCGAAGTGGCGAAGGGCAGGGCGGTTTTGCCATCGACAATGGCGATGAAGCTGGCTTCCTCGCCAGCCATGAATTCCTCGATCACCACGCGATGCCCGGCGGCGCCGAAGCTGTTACCGGCTAGCATGTCGCGCACCGCGGTTTCGGCTTCGCCGAGGCTCCGCGCGATGATGACGCCTTTGCCCGCAGCAAGGCCGTCGGCCTTGATGACGATCGGCAATGCTTGGGTGCGCAGGTAGGCCAGCGCGGGTGCGAGGTCGGTGAAGTTGCGATACGCGGCGGTGGGAATGTGATGGCGTGCCAGAAAATCCTTGCTGAACGCCTTGGAGCCTTCGAGCTGCGCCGCGCCTTTGCGCGGGCCAAAACAGGCGAGATTCTGCGCTTGAAAATAATCGACGATGCCATCCACCAGCGGCGCTTCCGGCCCGACGAGGGTGAGGCTGATATTCTGCTCGCGCGCAAAACGGCACAGCGCGTCGAAATCGCTGCCATCGAGCGCGACATTGCTGACTTTCGCCTCGCACGCGGTGCCCGCGTTGCCCGGCGCCACAAACACCCGCGCCACGCGCGGCGAAGCGGCTATCTTGTAAGCCAGCGCGTGTTCGCGGCCACCGCTGCCGATAATCATGACGTTCATGGCGTCTCCCACTTACTTTTCAATTCAATACCGTTCAATCAAATAACGCTCAATGCCGAAAATGGCGCATCCCGGTAAATACCATGGCGATGTTGGCGGCATCGGCGGCGGCGATTACCTCGGCATCACGCAGCGAACCGCCGGGGTGGATCACCGCGGTGACGCCGATTTGGGCCGCCGCTTCGATGCCGTCGCTGAAGGGGAAGAAGGCGTCGGAGGCCATCACCGAGCCCGCCACGGCAAGGCCGGCGTCGGCGGCCTTGATGGCGGCGATGCGCGCGCTGTACACACGGCTCATCTGCCCGGCGCCGATGCCGAGGGTCTGGCCCTCGCGGCAATAGACGATGGCGTTGGATTTGACGAACTTCACCACCTTCCACGCAAACAGCAGATCGCGCAATTCCGCCGCCGTGGGCGCGCGCTTGCTGACCACCTTCAGATCGGCGGCGCTGATGCTGCCTTGATCGAGCGTTTGCACCAAGAGGCCGCCCGCCACTTTCTTGTAATCCCAGGCGGGCATGGCGACGGCGGGCAGCGCGCCGCAGTGTAACAGGCGCAGATTTTCCTTCTGCGCCAGCACCGCGCGCGCGCCTTCGCTCACCGCGGGCGCCACGATCACTTCGGCGAACTGACGGCTGATGATGGCTTGCGCGGTATCGGCATCGAGTTCGCGGTTGAAGGCAATGATGCCGCCGAAGGCGGAGGTGGGGTCACTCTGGTAGGCCAATTCATAGGCGGCGCGTGGCGTCGTGGCCACGGCGACGCCGCAGGGATTGGCGTGCTTGACGATCACACAGGCGCTTTCGCTGAAGCTCTTGACGCATTCCAGCGCGGCGTCGGTATCGGCGATGTTATTGAACGATAATTCTTTTCCTTGCAATTGCACCGCGCTGGCCACGTTGGCGCCGGGAATGGCGTGCTCCACGTAGAACGCCGCCGCTTGATGCGGATTCTCGCCGTAGCGCAAGCCCTGCTTGAGACGGTACTGACTGTTCCACGTGCGCGGAAAGCGTGACAAGGTGCCGCCTTGCTGAGCGAGTGCGTCGAGGTTTTGGCCTGGGGCGTGTTGGCCAGGGACATGTTGGCCAAGGCGGTGTTGACCAAGATAGTTGGCGATGGCGCCGTCATAGCGCGCTGTATGTTCAAAGGTGGCGAGCGCCAACTCGAAACGCGTGGCGGCACAGAGGGCGCCATTATTTTCTTGTAGTTCGCGGATGATCCGCGGGTAGGCGGCGGGATCGGCCACCACGCTCACCCAGGCATGATTCTTGGCGGCAGCGCGCAGCATGGTGGGGCCGCCGATGTCGATATTTTCGATGGCGTCTTCCAGCGCGCAATCGGGCCGCGCCACCGTGGCCTCGAAGGGATAGAGATTCACCACCACCATGTCGATCGGCGGGATGCCGTGCTGTGCCATCACGTCCTGATCGAGATTGCGGCGGCCCAGAATGCCGCCATGCACTTTGGGATGCAGGGTTTTGACACGGCCATCCATGATTTCGGGAAAGCCGGTCCAGGCGCCGATTTCGGTCACGCGGATGCTGGCGTCATGCAGCAGTTTGTAAGTACCGCCGGTGGAGAGCAGTTCCACGCCAAGTTCATGCAGTTGGCGCGCGAATTCGACGATGCCCTGTTTGTCGGACACGCTGAGCAGCGCGCGGCGCACGGGAGTGGGATGGGGATTGCCAGGGGCGGCGGTGAGGCTCATGGGGAATCAGTCCAACAGGTGATATTGACGAAGTTTTTTGCGCAGCGTGGCGCGGTTGAGGCCCAGCATCAGCGCGGCGCGGCTTTGGTTGCTGCGCGCCTTGTGCATGACAGCGGCCAAAAGCGGCGGCTCCACCTCGGCCAGCACGGTGGCGTAGAAATCCCGGATGAAGTCTTCGTCCACGTTGCTGAGGTAGGCGCTGAGCGCGGTGCTGACGCTATGACGCAGCGTTGGCGTCTGGCCCGGCGGCGCGGCAACGGCGCTTGGGGCTATGGCGGCGAATTCGGGGAGAGGCTTCATGCGGCGGCGTGCTCGAGGGGCCGGGGGAGAGAGTCGTGCAGTCTGGCGAAAAACGCCGCGATCGCCTCGAGCTGTGCGGCGGCGCTGTCGAGCGCGTTGAACTGGCTACGGAATTCACGCGCGCCGGGATAGTGTTCGAGATACCAGGCCACGTGCTTGCGGGCAAAGCCGAGGCCGAGGTCCACGCCATAAAAGGCGTGGATGGCGCGCACATGCTCGTGTACCAGCGTAGCGATATGCGACAAAGGCAGCGGCGGTGCGTGGCAGCCATGGCGCAGGTAGTGTGTGATGTCACGAAAAATCCAGGGTTTGCCGCGCGCGCCGCGGCCGATCATCACGCCGTCGGCCTGGGTGTGTGCGAGCACCGCCTTGGCCGCTTCGGGGGTCGTGATGTCGCCGTTGGCGAACACCGGAATGCGCACGGCAGCCTTGATGGCGGCGATGGTGTCGTACTCGGCGGCGCCGTTGAAAAGATCGGCGCGAGTGCGGCCATGCACGGCCAGCGCGGCGATGCCGCAGTCTTGCGCCAAACACGCGATGGCACTGCCGTTGCGCTGCTCTGGGCTCCAGCCGGTACGAATTTTGAGCGTTACCGGCACCGCCACTGCTGCCACCACGGCGCGCAGAATGCGTTCCACCAGCGCTGCATCGCGCAGGAGCGCGGAGCCAGCGGCCTGTTTCAGAATCTTCTTGGCGGGGCAGCCCATGTTGATGTCGATGATCTGAGCGCCGTGTGCGACATTCAGGCGCGCGGCCTCTGCCATGGTGGCGGGATCGGCGCCTGCGATTTGCACCACGCGCGGGGCGGCTTCGTCATGATGTGCGCTGCGCCAGCGGTTTTTTTCAGGATGTTGCAGTTGCAGTGTCACGCTCACCATTTCCGTGGCGGTCAACGCGGCGCCGAACTGGCGGCACAAGAGCCGAAATGGCTTGTCGCTGATGCCGGCCATGGGCGCCAGCACCACGTTCGAGGCCAATGTGTAGGGGCCGATCTGTAGCACGGAAAAAGCAGCGAAAAGCCGGGGGGAAAACCAGCGCGCATGGTACCTGGGATGCGCGGGGCAGTCACGCGCCAGAGGCGGTGTCAGCGCGCGGCGGCGGCAGGCAGTGGGTGCAGGGCAAGCTCGTAATGGAGCGCGTCGGCGCCGGGGTTTGCCAGTTCCAGATGCACTGGCACCGTGTTCTGCGAGAGCAGTTGTGTGGTGGCGCGTTCCTCAGGAGGCAGATAGTCCTCTGGCATGAACAGGCGGCTCGCCATGATGCGGTCCTGGCCGTCGCGGAAGATCAACTCGACGCCGGGCAGCGGCTGCGTGGCGGCGCCTTTGTTGCGCAAGGTCGCGCTCACCTCGAGCGCGTCGCGCACGCTCGGATGCGCACGCACCACCAAGAGTTCGGCAATGAGCGTGGGTGGCGCTGCCACGGGCCGGCAGATCAGCACTCGGCACAGGGTGGGGCGCAGCGGCGCGAAGTAAGCATTTTGACTGAGATCGTCGAAATTGGCGGCGATGACTTGCAGCGCAAGCACGCCCAGCAAAATCACGCTGCCAAGGCCATACAGCAGTGCGCGCAAGAAATGGCGCGGCGCTTGTGGCGGTGTGGCGTGCAGAGGCGCGTCAGCGAGTTCGTCATCAAAGTCGTCATCGAAGTGGCCGCTTGCTGCCGGTTCATCCTCAGCGTCTTCTTCGTCATCATCATCGTCGTCATCGACAATGACATAAGACGAAAAATTGGGCTCCAGCCTGCCAGCGCTCGTGTATTCCTCTTCCAGGTATTCGTCGTCCGTGTAGGTTTTATCTGCGAGCTTTTTATCTGGATATTTCTCATCTGCGTACTCTTCATTCACGAACTGCTCATCCGCGAACTTTTCATCCGCGAATTCGTCATCTGCGTACTCTTCATCCGTGTATTCTTCCTTGATCGCGTCGATGACTGTGGCGGCGGTGCGGTCTTCGGCAGTGGCGATGACAGACGATAATTCTGCCTGGCTCAGCGGTTGGTCGAGCAGCGGCGGGGCGGATTTCACGCGGATCTCGTTGTCGTGCGCGGAAAATACCCCGAGGCAGGAGCCGCAGCGCACCTGCCCGCCCGCCAGCGCCAATTGGCTGCGGCTGACGCGAAAGCTGGTTTGACAATGCGGGCATTGGGCGAGCAGAGATGCCATAAGGTGTGCGGCCTGCAACAGGCGGAAATCCAACGAAGCGCGCATGGTAACGCAATCCGCCACGCGGACCACGGGTTATAATGCGCGCCCTTCAGCAATCCCGCCTTCCCTCCGCAGTCGCCACAAAGGTTCCCCAGCGCATGAAAAGCACGCCGGACAAGCAGCTCGCGTCACTCTGTCTCGCCGCCGTTGGCGTGGTATTCGGTGACATCGGCACCAGCCCGCTGTACACCACCAAGGAAGTATTCTCGCCAGAAAACGGTATGCCGCTGACTGACGCCAACATCATCGGCGTTGTCTCCACCATTTTCTGGGCCTTGATGATGGTGGTAACGCTCAAATACGTGGTGCTGGTGATGCGCGCCGACAACCGCGGCGAAGGCGGCATCATGGCCTTGCTGGCGATGGCCTTGTCGGGGGTCCATAGCCGCAAACGGCAACTGGCGCTGATAGCGATCGGCACCTTCGGCTGCACCTTGTTCTACGGCGACAGCATCATCACGCCGTCGATCTCGGTGCTGAGCGCGGTGGAGGGCCTGGAACTGGCCGCGCCCGCGCTGGAACCGTTCGTGTTGCCGATCACCATCGCGGTGCTTATCGCGCTGTTTTTGGTGCAGCGGCAGGGCACTGCCGTGGTGGGGCGCTTGTTTGGGCCGATTCTCGCGCTGTGGTTCGCGGTGCTGGGGGGGATCGGGTTCTGGCGCATTCTCGACGCGCCGCAAGTGCTGGCCGCGCTCAATCCGCTCAATGCGCTGAGTTTCATGCTGGATCGCGGCCCCGGCATTTTCGTGGTGGTGGGCAGCATCGTGCTGGCGCTGACCGGCGCTGAAGCCCTATACGCCGACATGGGCCATTTTGGCCGCAAGGCCGTCCGCATCGCCTGGAGCGGCCTGGTGCTGCCGGGGCTTGCGCTCAACTATCTCGGCCAGGGCGCCACGCTGCTGACCAATGCCGATGCCTTCGCCAACCCCTTCTACTACACCTTTCCGCCCTCGCTGCTGTACCCCGCCATCGTGCTTTCCACGCTGGCTACCATCATTGCGTCGCAATCGGTGATTACGGGCGCCTATTCGTTG
The DNA here is from genome assembly GCA_031260485.1 of Pseudomonadales bacterium. Classification (GTDB taxonomy): domain Bacteria; phylum Pseudomonadota; class Gammaproteobacteria; order Pseudomonadales; family Pseudohongiellaceae; genus CAILUG01. Next base: position 7,354 of record JAIRJU010000330.1, read on the forward strand.
ACACAGCAAGCGATTCACCTGGGTATGTTGCCGCGTCTGCAAACGGTGCATACCTCCAGCAGCGCCTCGGGCCAGATCTACATGCCGGCGGTCAACTGGCTGCTGCTCTTGGCTGTCATCATCGCCTGCCTCAGCTTCGGCAATTCCTCCGATCTGGCGGGTGCCTACGGCATCGCTGTCACCGGCACCATGCTGTGCACCACGCTGCTCACCTTCGTGGTGGTGCGCCACAAGTGGCATTACCCGCTCTGGCTGGCGCTCTTGGCCACGGGTTTGTTCTTCGTGGTGGATTTGCTGCTGCTCGCCTCGACCTCCTTGAAGTTTCTGCAAGGCGGCTGGTTTCCGGTGGTGCTGGGCTTGTCGCTGTTCATCACCATGTGGACCTGGAAGGATGGCCGCGAATTATTGAACAAACGTATCAATGAGGAAGACCCAGACCTGATGGATTTCGTGTGGAACCTCGACAACTCGCCGTTCCCGAAAGTGCCGCGCACCGCGGTGTACCTGGTATCCAACCCGGCCAAGGTGCCGCGCGCGCTATTGCACAACCTCAAACACAACCTGACGCTGCACGAAAAAAACCTGGTAGTCACCGTGAAATTCGCCGACGTGCCCTATCTGGAAACCGAGCAGCGCGTGCAAGTGGATGAAATAGGCCAGGGTTTTTGGCGCGTTACGCTGACTTTCGGTTTCATGGAACGCCCCGACGTGCCCGAAGCGCTGCCCCTGTGCAACGCCAAGGGTCTCAAGTTCGATCTCTATACTTCGTCATTCTTCGTCAGCCGCGAAACGCTGATCCCCAGCTCGAATCACGGCCTGTCGAAATGGCGCGAGCAGTTGTTCATCGCCCTGTCGCGCAACGCGGGCAGCGTGGTGAATTACTTCAACCTGCCCAGCAATCATGTGATCGAGTTGGGGGCGCGGGTGAATTTGTGAAGCGCTCGCCATCATCGCCGCACTGGACTTGCTCATCAGTGGCCTCTGAATCCAGGCAACGAATACAGCGGTTATGAATACCGCAGCTATAGCCGCTTCGCGCTGATGCTCACCCAATCGCCTTCCACGGCGATCTCGAAATCTTTGCACCAGGGGCGGAAGCGCTCGATCACGGCAGCGGCTTGTTCGCGCAGGATGCCAGACAGCAGCAGCCAGCCGCCTGTTTTTACCTGTGCGCATAAGGCGGGAGCCAGTTCGATCAAGGTGCCGGCGAGGATGTTGGCGAGCACGCCGTCGGCGCTGGCGCTGGCGTTGTTGAGGGTGTTGTTGAGGGTGTTGTGAAGGGCGGCGAAATCCTGCGGCAGATAGACGGGAAAGCGCGCGGGGTCGAGCGCGTTCTTGGCGCAGTTTTCTGCGCTGGCGTGCAGGGCTTGGGGATCGGTATCCACGCCGAAGGCTTGCTTGGCGCCGAGCAATAGCGCGGCGATGCCGAGAATGCCGGAGCCGCAGCCGTAATCAATTACCGCTTGCGCGCGTGGTGGATGTGCATCGAGCCAGCGCAGGCAAAGCGCCGTGGTGGGATGAGTACCAGTGCCGAAGGCCAGGCCGGGATCGAGTTTGAGCACTACCGCGGCGGGCGCCGCCATGGCGTCGAGCAGGTCGCGGTTGCGCGCGGCCCACGCGGCGGCATCTGCGGGTGAGGGTTGCCAGGCGCCTGCCTGGGCCTCTGGCGTGGCGCTCTGGTGCTGCCGCTCATCGCTCTGGCACTCATTGCTGGGCCATTCATTGTTGTGCCACCAGCTTGGGCACACCCATAACTGCGTGCCGAAGCGCATCGGCTTGAAGTCATCGAGCCAGGTGCGCACCCAATCCTGTTCGGGCAGGCGCTCCCAGTGCAGCGGAAGTAGCGGGGTGTCGGCGAGCATGAGCAGTTGCCGCTCCAGCGCGCCTTGTTCGGCATCACCAGGGAAAAGACCAATGACCAGCACCTCGCGCCACAGCGGCGTTTCGCCAACGCCGGGCTCGAACAGCGGTTCGTCCTCGGCGTCACGCAAGGTGACGGATACCGCGCCCGCGGCGAGCAGCAGGTCTTCGAGTGTTTCCGTTTGCTCGCGCGCGCAGCGCAGTTGCAATTGCAGCCAGCCCATTATTGACTACTCATTACTGACTACTCATTCCACGAACCGCGCCTCAATGCGCCGCGCCCGCGCCGGTTTTCTGCTTCAGCAGTTTTTCCAGATAGTGGATGTTCATGCCGCCTTGGCGGAAACCGGAATCGCGCATGATGTCGGCTTGCAGCGGAATGTTGGTTTTGATGCCGTCCACCACCATTTCTTCCAGCGCGTTCTGCATCCGGCCAATGGAGGCATCGCGGGTAGGGCCGTGGCTGATGAGTTTGGCGATCAGTGAATCGTAGTAAGGCGGCACGGTGTAGCCGCTGTAGATGTGCGAATCGACACGGATGCCATTGCCGCCGGGCGCGTGATAAAGCTGCACCTTGCCGGGGCTGGGCATGAAGGTGAGCGGGTCTTCGGCGTTGATGCGGCATTCGATGGCGTGGCCGGTGATCTTGATGTCTTCCTGTTGTACCGACAGGCCCTGGCCCGCGGCGATGCGCAGTTGTTCCTTGACGATGTCGATGCCGGTGACGCGCTCGGTGACTGGATGTTCCACTTGCACGCGGGTGTTCATTTCGATGAAGTAGAAGCGGCCATCCTGATACAGGAATTCCAGCGTGCCCGCGCCGCGGTACTTGAGTTGCTGGCAGGCCTTGATGCAGGCCGCGGTGATGTCGGCGCGCGCTTCATCGGAGATGCCGGGCGCGGGCGCTTCTTCCACCACTTTTTGATGACGGCGCTGCATCGAGCAGTCGCGGTCGCCAAGGCAAATGGCGTGGCCCTGGCCATCGCCGATCACCTGAATTTCCACATGGCGCGGGTTGTCGAGGAACTTTTCCATGTACACCACGTTGCTGCCGAAGTAACTGCCGGCCTCGCTTTGCGTCACCTGGATGGATTTGAGCAGGTTGGCTTCCTCGTGTACCACGCGCATCCCGCGGCCACCGCCGCCAGCCGCCGCTTTGATCATGATGGGGTAGCCGATCTTGCGCGCGATGGCGAGTGTGCGTTCGGTGTCGGCGGTGATGGGGCCGTCGGAGCCGGGCACGGTGGGTACGCCGGCTTTTTTCATGACGTTGATCGCGGACACTTTATCGCCCATGGAGCGGATGGTGTCAGGGCGCGGGCCGATGAAGATGAAGCCGCTTTTTTCCACTTGTTCAGCGAAATTGGCGTTTTCCGAGAGAAAGCCATAGCCCGGATGCACGGCTTCGGCGCCGGTGATTTCCATGGCGCTGATCAAGGCCGGAATGTTGAGGTAGCTTTCCAGCGAACTCGGCGGGCCGATGCACACGGATTCATCCGCCAGACGCACGTGCATCAGGGTGCGGTCGGCGGTGGAGTGGGCGGCAACGGTTTTGATGCCCAACTCCTTGCAAGCCCGCAGGATGCGCAGGGCGATTTCGCCGCGATTGGCGATGAGCACTTTTTCTAACATGGGGATTCAGACTCGCGTTAGGCTCGGGGCCATGATGAACTCAGGCAATCATGAGGCCGGGCAATGATGAGGCCAGGCACTGATGAGATCAGGCAATAATGAAGAGAGGCTGGTCGTATTCCACCGGCTGGCCGTCTTCCACCAGGATGGCCTCGATCACGCCAGCGCGGCCGGCTTCGATCTGGTTCATCATCTTCATGGCTTCGACGATGCAGATGACATCGGTGGCTTTTACCTGCTTGCCCACTTCGACGAACGAGGCGGCGCCAGGCGCGGGCGAGCGGTAGAAGGTGCCCACCATCGGCGATTTCACCGGCTGGCCCTTGTACATGGGCGCGCTGGCCTCGGAGGCGGAGGCGGTCGAGGACGGCGGCGCCATGACCGCCATCGGCGCGGTTGCCGGGGCATAGAATTGTTGAGGAAATGCCTGGGCGGCGCCGGGATAATTGCGGCTGATGCGCACGGCTTCTTCGCCTTCGCGGATCTCGATTTCCGCGATGTTGGATTCTTCCAGGAGTTCGATGAGTTTTTTTACTTTTCGGATGTCCATGAATGACCTCTGGGGTTGATAAAAGTAGAGACGATCAGTGCGCCAACCGGGTGAAGGCGGCGCTGAGCGCAAGTTCATAGCCCTGCGCGCCGAGCCCGACGATGGTGCCCACCGCCAGGTCGGAAAAATACGAATGGTGGCGGAACGGCTCGCGCGCGTGCACGTTCGACAAATGCACCTCGATGAACGGAATCGCCACGGCGGCCAGGGCATCGCGCAGGGCGACGCTGGTGTGGGTGAAGGCGGCGGGGTTGATGACGATGAAGTCGATGCCTTCGCGTTTGGCGGCATGGATGCGGTCGATCAATTCAGATTCCGCGTTACTTTGCAGAAATTGCAAATGATGGCCGGCGTCTTTGGCGATTTGCAGCAGCCGTGCGTTAATATCGGCCAGCGTTTGGCTGCCGTAGACCGTGGGTTCCCGGGTTCCCAGCAGGTTGAGATTGGGGCCGTTGATGACGAGCAGTGATGCCATGGTGCGGGGATTCCAGAATTATGCTGTTGTTCTCGGCGAAATCTCCCGCGCGCTTGGTCGTGAACGTGGCGGGAACATCAAGTAATCGTCCCTCGATCGTCAGCAATCTGACGGCAATCTGAACTGGCGCCGAGGTAGAGTTCACAAGTGCGGCGCAGTATACGGTTTCCTGTGGCCAAACACTATGTGGGAACCGATCGAAAAACATGAATTTTGGTGGATAAGCCGATAATTGCACGGAGATAGAGTGAAATCGTGGATTTTTACCCGCTGGCGGATGGCGCCGGCCCGGTTGGTGATGGCGCCGTTGGTGGCGCTCAGTGGTGCGTTGCTGGCACAAGACGCGGCAAGCCCGCGTTTGGTGCTGCCAGAGGGGCTTGATCCCGCGCTGGCCGCGAACATCAGCGCGCAGGTGCAATTGCCGCGTCAACAGCCCTGCGATGCGCCGCTGACGCGCCTGCGCAGCCTCTTGCCGCAGACGCGCGTACAGCTTGATCAAGCCTTGCAAGCCTTGGGCTATTACAAAGCCCGCCACGACGTGCAGGTGAACGCCACGCCAGACGGCGCCTGCTGGCAGTTGGTGCTGGGGCTCGATCCTGGCCCGCAAGTCAGGCTGAACCAGGTGAACATCCAGATTCTGGGCACTGCCAACACGCAGACGCTGTTCGCGCCCGATCTTGCCAGCGCCAATCTCCAGCGCGGACAAACCCTGCACCAAGGCCGTTATGAAGACCTCAAAAGCGCGCTGAGTGGCCGCGCCGCGGATCAGGGCTATTTTGATGCACGCTTCGATCGCAGCGAAATCGCGCTGGATCTGGTGGACAACAGCGCCGATATAAACCTCATTTTCAATCCTGGCGCGCAATATCGCTTCGGCCCGATCACGCTGCGTGGCCAGGAACCGCTCAGGGTCGATCTGGTGCGCAACATGCTGGCGGTGCGTGAAGGCGATCCGTATACCAGCGACCGCCTGGCCGATTTGCGCGCCAGGCTCGATGCCAGCCAATTCTTCAGCGAAATCCGGGCGGTGCCCAATCTGGGGCAGAGCGTGGAGCAACGCATTCCGGTCGATGTCGATCTGCAACTGCGGCCACGCCATGCCTGGACCGGCGGCATCGGCTTCAGCACCGACATCGGGCCGCAGGCGCGGCTTTCCTATCAGAATCGCTACGTCAACAGCCGTGGCCACACCTTCAACGCAGATAGCTCCATTTCTGCGGTGCGCTCGCAAATAAACGGCAGTTACAACATTCCCTTGTCTGGCGACACCGCGCGCAAGCTGGTGCTGTCCAGCGGTTATACCGTGGAAGATGCCAACACCTATACCAGCAAGCGCCTGTTGTCGGCGGTCACGGTGACTGACCAAACCGCCAGCGGCCTGCGCCGCAGCGCCTTTCTCGAATTGCAACGCGATGCCTATGAAGTGGGCGCGGAACAGCAAACCTCGGTGTTGCTCATGCCGGGCGCGAGCCTGAGCAAGAGCATGGCCGACGACCCCATCAATCCGCGCCAGGGCTGGAAGTTGTTCGCCTCGCTGCGCGGCGCCAGCGACACTCTGCTGTCGGATGCCACCTTGGTGCAGCTTTATGGCGCGGCGAAGTACATCCACAGTCTTGGCGATCTGCGCTTGCTCACACGCCTCGAAAGCGGCAGCACCTGGATCGACAACGTCGAAGACCTGCCCGCCTCGCTGCGCTATTTCACCGGCGGCGATCAGAGCATCCGCGGTTACGGCTTCCGCGAACTGGGGCCGCTGGGCGCAGACGGCAGCACGGTGGTGGGCGGGCGCAATATGGTGGTGGGCAGCCTGGAATTCGATTATTTGGTGCACAGCAACTGGCGTGTGGCGGTGTTCAGCGATGCGGGCAACGCCTTCAACAACACCAACGACTTCAAGTTCAAGCGCAGCGCAGGTCTTGGCGTGCGCTGGTTGTCGCCGGTGGGCCCGATCCGCATCGACATCGCGCATCCCTTCGATGGCGTGGACAGCTTTCGCCTGCACATCACCATGGGGCCTGATTTGTGAAGGCGACATTGCTGGGGAAGAGGTAAGGAACCCAAGATGAAGCGCTGGCTGATCTGGAGCGCCGCTACGGCGCTTGTGCTGCTGGCGGGCTTGCTATCGGTGTTGCTGGTGCTGCTGGGCACCGAATTCGGCGCGCGCCAGAGCTGGAAAATGGCGCAAGCACTGGCGGCGCGCTCTGGCGTGCAGGTGGCGGGTGAGTTGAGCGCAGGCACCGTGCTCGATGGCCTGCGCCTGCAAAACCTCAGCGTGCAACAAACAGGCAGCGATGGCAGCGCGCTCACGCTGCAAATCCGCCAGTTCGCCTTTGCCTGGCAACCCCGGCGCCTGCTCTTGGGTAATTTGCAGATCGACAGTGTGAGCCTGCAAGGTCTCAGCGGTAGCTATCGCGCCGCGCCGCAGCCAGCATCACCCGCACCTGCCGCGCCGCTCACCCGTGACGCCTTGCAAGCGCAACTGTTCGCGTTGCCGCTCGTCATCACGGTAAACGCGCTGGCACTGACCAACGTGAACTTTACGGTGGACGACACCCAAATTGAGACAGACGTTCTGCAATTTGCCGCACACCTGGACCACCAGGCGCTGACCTTGAGTGATCTCGCCTGGATTTCGCAACCGCAGAGTCTCGATGGCGCGCTGCGGCTCGATTCCACCTTGGCGCTCGATGGCACGCTGAACTGGCGCAGCGCCGTGGGCGGGCTCGATTATGCAGGCGTGCTCACGCTCGGTGGCACGCTCGATACGCTCACGTTCAACCATCAATTGCGCGCGCCGCAAGCCATCACGAGTAATGGAACGTTGAATCCAGGTCTATTCGCGGAACAAACACTGCGCTTCACACTACAGAGCGTGGCGCAGGCGCTGGACCTGAGCCCCTGGGGCTTGCGCGATGCGCATCTGGCCGGCCTTAGCCTGGACGCCAGTGGCACGCCGGAGGCCATCACACTACAGGCGGCGCTGAGCGCGAGTTATCCGCAAGTGCCCGATACCAGCGCCACACTCGCGCTGCGCTGGCAGGAGGGCACGCTGTTGCTTGATGCTTTGCATCTGCGCAATCCCGAACTCGATTTTGCCGTTACCGGCGCCGTGACACCTGCGCCGCTGCAAGGGCAATTGAACTGGAATCTCGATCGGCTCGATCCCGGTGAGCGTTTCCCTGCGGTGAAATTACAGGATGTCACCGGAAATGGAACGATCAATATATTTCAGAATGCTGCGGAGTTGCTTACCACATTCGACATCGCCGCGCTCGGCGGTATGCTCAATGAGCTACCGCTGGCGCTCAGCGGCAAGGCGGTATTGCGCGATGCGGTACCGGAGCAGCTTGCCCTGATGGCACGCAGTGGCGATAACCAACTGGAACTGAGTGGCGGCATCACGGACGCGCTGGCGTTGCGCTGGACGCTGCAAGCGCCGCGCCTGGCGCAGCTTTGGACCGACCTGCGTGGCGAGCTGAGCGGCGCGGGCGTGGTCAGCGGCACACTGGCGGCGCCGCGCGTGAACGCTTCGCTGGCGGCGCGCAATGTGGTGCTGAATCAGGCAGGGCAAACGCTCGCACTGGCTGCACTCACGCTCGATGCCGGCTATCAAGGTAACGCCGACTATCAAGGCAATGCCAACAACCAAGGCAGCGCCAACAGCCAAGGCGATGCCAACAGCGTGATCTTGGCTCTCACCGGCTTGACGCAAAACACGACAACATTGCTCAACGATGCGAAGCTCACACTGCAAGGCACACCGGAGCAGCACCGCTTGCGCGGCGATGTGAATAGCCTCTACGGCGCGCTGCGCCTCGCGCTCGATGGCGGCCTCAGCGAGGGCAACTGGAATGGCTCGCTTGGCGAGTTGGCACTGCGTTCGGACTATGGCGATTGGACGCTGCGCGCGCCTGTCGCGCTGCGTGTTGGTGCGCAAGCGCAGCAAGTGGAGCGTTTGTGCCTCGACTATCTCACCACCGCGCTCTGCGCCGCCCTCAGCGGCGATGCCAGCGCGGGAATGCAGGTGAACGCCACGCTCACGGCCTTGCCGCTCAACTGGCTCAACCGCACAGCGCCGGGCAAACCCGCGGGGCTGCAAGCCTTGCAGGATGCCGCTGCCGCCAATCTTCCGGCGGGGCTCAGTGTGGCGGGCAATGTCGATCTCACGCTTGGCATCGAGGGCTTGCGTGGTGCTACCTGGCAAAACCTGCGCATCGTGGTGCAGCCTATGGACGTGGCCGTGGCATTCGACCCGCAAGCCCTGGACGAGGCAGCACTGGGCGAGGCAGAGCAACACGACATCCAGCGCTTCAGCATCGACGACATCACGCTGAATGCCAGCAACAGCAATGACACCTGGAATGCCACGCTGGGCTTGGGCGTGGCCAACGCGGCAGCGCCTGATTTGAACGGACGTTTCGATTCCACTCTGAGCCTGGCAGGCAACGGCGCGCTCGGCGGCACGCTGAATCTCAATTTCAACGATCTGGCCTGGGTGGATACCTTGGTGCCCACGCTGCGCGATGTGCGCGGCTCCCTCGATGGCTTCGCCAATCTTGGCGGCACGCTCACCGCGCCAGCGGTGGTGGCGCAGCTTCGCGTCACCGATGCCGCGCTGCGCGTACCGGCGCTTGGTCTCGACCTGAGCGGCATCGGCCTCGATCTCCAGAGCAGCGCCGACAACACCCTCACCGCGCACGCCACCGCTACCTCAGGCGCGGGCAATCTGCTCTTGGACGCAACGCTGAAACAACCGTTCGTGCCAGAACGCACGCTGAGCGCACGGCTCAGCGGCAATCGCTTTACCGCGGTTGACCTGCCAGGGGCCAGCGCGGTCATCAGCCCGGCGCTTGAACTGCGCTATGCCAACGCCGCGGTAAACCTGAGCGGCCTCGCCACTGTGGACAGCGCACGCATTGATCTTGCGCAATGGGTGGGCCAGGGCGGTGATGACGCGGTGAACGTATCGCGCGATGTGGTGATCGTGCGGCGCGACACCGCCGCGGATGACGCCAAGGGCACCGCCGAGGAACTGGCGCTCAGCATCGCCGCACAACTGCGCGTGGGCGACGACGTGCGCCTGAGCGGCTTCGGCCTAGACGCACGGCTTGGCGGCGATTTGCGCGTTACCCAGGAGCCTGGCCGTCCGCTTCTGGTGTATGGTGAACTCAACATTCCAGAAGGTTCTTACCTCGCCTACAACCAGCGTCTCGACACCAGCGGCGGGCGCTTGCTGTTTTTTGGCAATCCCACCAACCCGGTGATGGACGTGCGCGCCTCGCGCAAGACCACCACCACAGAAGTGGGCTTGCAGCTCAGCGGCACGGTCAACCGGATGCAGGGGCGGCTGTATTCCGTGCCCGCGCTGCCGGAAAACGAAATTCTCGCCATCCTCGTTACCGGTAAATCATCCAGCGAACTCGGCAGCCAGGACGACAGCGCGCTGCTCGCCGCCATCGCCACGTTCGGCATCGACAGAAGCCAGGGCCTGACCAATTCCATCGGCAATAAACTGGGCCTGGACACGATGGCAGTGAACACCAATGGCAATGTCAATCAAAGCTCGCTGGGCCTCGGCAAGCACATCACCTCGCGGCTCTTGATGCAGTACGATGTCGGCATATTTGACCGCCAGTTCACCTTGACGCTCGCCTACCGCCTCACCGACCGCCTCAAGCTGGAAGTAAAAAGCGGCCTCAGCCAGAGCGTACACCTCAGCTATACGCTGGAGAAAAATTAGTGAACCCGTGGTGGTGGTTGCCGGGGGCGCTGCTGCTGGGCGCCGTGTGGCTCAGCGTGCTGCTGCTCTGCGGGCGGCAAGTGCGCAAGCTGCGTGTGCGTTTGCGCGCGCAAGACGAGGCGCTCTACCGCGTACAGCGCCAGCTCGCCGACTCCCGTTTGCAAGGTTTGCGGATGCAGCTTGATCCGCATTTTCTGTTCAATACGCTCAATGGCTTGTCGGTGCTGATCGACAAGCAAGAGAATGCGCGCGCCCGGCGGATGCTCGATGAGTTGAGCGCGTTTCTGCGCCAAACCTTGCGTACTCACCGTGAAAAGTGGATCAGCCTGGAGCAGGAACTGGACTACGCGCGGCAATACCTGCGCATCGAGCAATACCGCTTCGGCAATCGCCTGCTCTGCTTTGAAGATTGCGAGCCGCTGGCGCTCACCGCCAAAGTGCCGCCGATGCTGTTGCAACCCTTGTTTGAAAACGCCATCGTGCATGGTCTGGCGGATAAGGAAGGGGAATGCCGCCTGGGTTTCGAGTGCCGCCTGTATGATCGCTATCTGATCATCATGATTTTCGACAACGGCGATGGTTTCGATCCGCAAGCGGCGCCCGCGCCGAAGGGCGGCGTCGGACTTTGCAACGTGCGCGAACGCTTGCAGGAAGCCTATGGCACGCATTATTCATTACGGATCGAGAAACTCCCCGATGGCACGCGAGTCACGCTGAAGCTGCCGTCCTATAAAGACTCACAATTTTAGGCACTCTATTTTATTGAGAATTCCATAAAACATGACATTCGTATGATCTGGCTGGGTTTCCGCTACGCTCCAACCCAGCCTACGCCGTTGTCATGTATTTTGGAACAATCAATAGGAACTTTATGACGATACGAATTTTGGTGGTGGACGACGAGCCTCTCGCCAGGGAAGGCGTGCGATTTCAGTTACAGGATGCGGCGGATGTCACGGTGGTGGGCGAATGCGAGAACGGCAATCAAGCCATCGACGCGATTCGCACGCTGGCGCCAGACTTGGTGTTTCTCGATATAAAAATGCCCAAGGTGAGCGGCTTCGATGTCATCGAACGCATCGGCGCTGCGCATATGCCACTGGTGATTTTCCTCACCGCCTACGACGAACACGCCATCGAGGCTTTCCGTCTCAATGCGCTCGATTACCTGCTCAAGCCGATCGAAGCGGCACGGTTTCAGGCCAGTTTGCACAAGGTGCGGACGCAGTTGCATCAGCGAAATATTTTGGAACAAAAAGTACAATTTGATGCGCTGTTGCTGGCCTTGCAAGACGTGCGCCGCGGCGAGCCGCCGCGCATCGCGCTCAAGCTGGGGTCACAGATTGCGTTGGTGGCGCCCGAGGAACTCGATTGGGTGGAGGCGGAGGGCGACTACGTCCGCGTACACATGGGTGCACGCG
>JAIRJU010000347.1 GCA_031260485.1 Pseudomonadales bacterium
TACTTGAAGCCGTCGCCAAACTCGTTGATGCCGGTACCGACCGAGGCTTTGAAGCCTTGGTAGTTACGATCCAGAATGAAGTTGGTCACCCCGCCCAGGGCATCGGCGCCGTAAGCGGCGGAGGCGCCGCCGGTGACGACATCCACCGAACGCACCAAGGCGGTGGGCACGGTATCGACGTTGATCGGGCCTTGTTTATCTTGCGGTGTGATGCGCGAGCCATCTACTAGTGTCAGCGTGCGGTTGGCGCCGAGGCTGCGCATGTTGAGGAAGCTGACGCCAGCGGAACCCGAGAGCGAAAGGCCGCCGCGCTGCGCGGTTTGGGTGGCGAAGAACTGGGGTAGGGCGTCCAATTGTTCAGCGACGGTGGCGCCGGGTTCGAAGCTGGCGAGGTCTTCGGTGGTCACTGAGGTGACTGGCGTGGGCGCAGTCATGCCATCGGTAACGCGAATGCGCGAGCCGGTGATTTGGATTTCTTCGAGTGGAGCCCCGCCGCTATCTGCCGCGAAAGCCCAGGGTGCGAAGGCCAGCGCGGCGGTAATGGTGGTGATCGCCCAGGCAAGCGGTTGTTTGCCGGGGGAAGGATAATGCGTATGTCTCATGATTTGTTCTCTCTCTGTTTGGATTGTTTTGGATTGTTGTTGTAGTCCGCAGCCGCGAGGCTCTACACGACCGCGGCAGGAGGAGAGATTGCTCAAGAGAGTGAAAAGAGACTGCCCATTACCCCCCGATGCGCGGGATGCGCCTCGGCTGGCTTTTTCTTCTTATCAACTTTCTTTTGCTAACGTATAGACTGGCTAGGTGCTGTCAGGTTTTGGTACGTGGAAGAATGTCTGATCTATTGTCCGATCTACTGCCTGATCTACTGAAATTGACCGTTCAGTTTGCTGAGCGGGTTCCATCCTGGCCGAACTGCTTCTCTCCCCTGCGGGCCAAATAAACCCGTTAAGCGTGAGTGTGTCAACACCTTCAGCGCGCTTTCCGAAAGTTTTTTTCGGTTAGCGAAAGGTTGATGGGATGAGGGAGCGTGGGCAGGTGTGTGGATGGGTAGGTGTGTGGATGGTTTTCTCCTCTGCAAGTCGTTGCTCCCTCTCTGCGGGACATGCGCGGCTTGTGGAAAAGCGCGGGAGTTTCTATAGAATGACGCGCTTTCGCGGGCCCTGGGGGCCGCAGCTTTTGAGACATCGTGTCGATGCACATCTTTGACGACATCCGCCCGTACCATGACGGCGAGGTGCGCGGCGTGGTCAATCGCCTGGTGGCGGACCTGGCGCTGTCCAGAGCCATGGCCAAATTCCGTTTTCCGCTCTGGTACCGCGTGGCGCCGGGCCTGATTTCCCGTGTGGTGCAAGCGGGGCTCAGGCGCGAACTCAACGACGTGTACGACGTGAAAGATGTGCAGATCGTCATTGAAAAATACCTGGACAAGCTGATCGAAAAAACCGCCGAAGGGCTCACCCACAGCGGGCTCGATCAGCTCGATCCGGTACTGCCCTACCTTTTCATCAGCAACCACCGCGACATCACCATGGACCCGGCGCTGGTGAATTACATGCTCTACCACGAAGGTTTCGACACGCTCCAGATTGCCATCGGCGACAATCTGCTCAAGCGTCCGTTTTTGACCGACTTGATGAAACTCAACAAGAGCTTCCTGGTCAAACGCGGGCTACAGGGCCGGGAATTACTTGCCGCGAGCAAGCAACTTTCCGCGTATATCAGCCATTGCATCGCCACGGGGCAAAACGTGTGGATCGCGCAGCGCGAAGGCCGCGCCAAGGATGGTGTGGACAAGACCGAGCCCGCTGTCATCAAGATGCTGTACATGCAGGGGCGCGGCAGCGAACCAAAGTTGCCGCTGGCGGAGGCGATGAACCGGCTCAACATCGTGCCGGTGGCGATTTCCTATGAACTCGATCCTTGCGATGCCGCTAAGGCGGCGGAGCTTCATGCCATCGACACCAGGGGCTGCTACACCAAGGACGAGAACACCGATGTCAACAGCATTCTCACCGGCATGGTGGGCAAGAAAGGCGCGGTGCATGTGAGTTTCGGTGCGCCTTTGTCAGTGCACGAGGAGGTGGCCACCACCGACGCGGTGGCAGCACAGATCGACGCGCAGATCGTCGCCAATTACCGCCTGCATCTGATCAATTATCTGGCGCTGCAAAAATTACAACCTGACTGCATGGATTTTGCCACGCTGCCTGCGCGCTTCGGCGTGAGCGAGGCGCTGGTGCAACAAAAGCGTGAACTGTTGCTGGCGCGGCTGCGGCCACTCGATGCCGCCTTGCATCCCTACGTGCTGCGCATGTACGCCAATCCAGTGCTCAACCAGGTGGCGCTGAACGGCGCGCAGCACGGCGTACAGCGTTAGCCTCGCTGTGTTGACCGACGCGCTCAAGCAAACCATTCAAACCGCGTATTCGCGCATGTTGCAGCGTCAAGCGCTGCAAACCCGCCCAGGGCAGAAGCGCATGATCGCGGAGATCGCGCGCACCTTGTGCGAGGTGGAGCAAGACGATGAAGGTCAGCGCCAAAGCAGCGAGCCTGGCGTGTGCGTGGTGGAGGCGGGCACCGGCACCGGCAAAACCTTGGCGTACCTTGTCGCCGCGCTGCCGGTGGCGCAGGCGCTTGATAAAAAGCTGGTGATTGCCACCGCCACCGTGGCCTTGCAGGAACAAGTGCTGCTCAAGGACATTCCCGCGCTCTTGCAGCATAGCGAACTGCGCTTTACTTACGCGCTGGCCAAGGGCCGTGGCCGTTATCTCTGCCTCGCCAAACTCGACAACCTCTTGCGCAGCGGCAATAGCAGCGCACAAGCGCTGCGCGATCTGTTCCAGATGGATGCGCAAGCGCAAGGCGAGCCGGATCGCGCGCTCTACGAGCGCATGTTGGAGCAGCTCAGCAGCGGCGCCTGGCAGGGCGATCGTGACGACTGGCCTGAGGTTCTCGACGAGCCGGTATGGCGTAACGTGGCGGTGGAACAGGGGCAGTGCGCGGGCAACCGCTGTTCGTATTTCAGTTCCTGCTGTTATTTTCGCAGCCGCAATGATCTCGACAAGGTGGACTGCGTGGTGGCGAACCATGATCTGGTGCTGTCGGATCTTGCGCTGGGCGGTGGCGTGATTCTGCCAGCACCTGCCAACACCATTTATGTGTTCGATGAAGCGCATCAATTGCCGGGCAAGGGCATCAATCATTT
>JAIRJU010000354.1 GCA_031260485.1 Pseudomonadales bacterium
GTAGATGCGCTCCATATACAGACGAAGTTCAGACCAATGCGGACAATCTATTTCGGGCAAGGAGTTTTGCGGTGGTGGAATCATTTGCAAGATCGCCTGCTCGTGTTGCAGCAGACCAGCCCACCGTATTGCGGCATCAATGGGACGGTAATACACCTTGGAAATTTGTTGGCAGTCGCTCATACGGCATCTCCTATAGGTAGATGCCTGCATTCAAAACCTTTTTATCAAATTCAAGAGTCGTGTGAGGGATAAGGCTATTGATGAAAAAGGCAACCCAACGCTGCCCCCTGTAGCGATTACCCCACTCGTCATCGCCGTAGGCCATTCAATTGCAGCATAGAACCGAGCATCGGTAGCCCTGCGAGCGTCGGTTTGAACTTGAAGGTCTCATGATGGCACCCATGCTCGCGTGCGGGCGTGCATGTGTTCGGGGCGGATTTCCCGAATACGAAAAGGCTGCCGGCAAGCTACAGTTTTGCATCCCAGCGCCTCCAAACCTCCTTGAGCATGTCAACCGAATCGAAACCGCCGCAGCAGGCAAAAATCGCAAAAGCCGAAGGTGCCCTCTCTGCCTATGGCATCTTTCGCCAGGAGAAAAATTCACGCACCGGCCCATCTGGTAGTTGGACCGCTACTGTGGGTCGCCAAGGGAGGGCATTCGCGCATAAGTACCACGATGAAGAATTTGGCAGTTCAGAAATGGCTCTGGCGATGGCCATGGCCTGGCGCGACGCCGCACTGCGCCTGCTCCCTCCCGTCACCTTGAGGGAACTCCAAACCCGCCTGCGCAGCAGCAACACCTCCGGCGTGCCCGGCGTCTCCTGTGAGCGCAAACAAGGCGAAGCCAAGGCTTGGTGCGCCCTCCTGGAAACGCCCGAGCGGCGCTACAGAGAATCCTTCCCCATCAAAACCTACGGCGAGCAGCGCGCCAAAGAACTGGCCATCGCCGCGCGACAGCGCATGCTCGAACAATACGGCGTGGATGCCTTTTTTACCGTTGATGAACAGGCCACGCAGCAGGCCAAGCAACACTTTGCTCACCTGCTGGACAGCCCGCACGCGCAACCGGCGCTCGACGCCAGCGAGATCGCCGCGCGCATCTATGCGCTCAACCATTGGCTCGGCCAGTTACGCCCCAAGTGGCTGTACGTGCGGATGAATACCTATCGTCCTTCAAACCGCCGCTACACCGCGAACTACGTGCGCGTCCGGTCCACTGGCGGGCAGGATCGGGCCGCCATCAAAAATTTTGCATTGGGGACACGCACCTACCCGCAGCGTCTGCCCGAAGCGTGGCGCTTCATCGAAACAACCATCACCGCCTGGCATGGTCCGCAACGCTGGCAAAGTTTCGCCAAGCGCCATGAAGCCGCCTTCATGGCCAGCAATGAACAAGACGGTTTCCGTGGTCACGACTACAGCGCACCACCCGGTTGCCGGACGCCGCCCGCGTCATTGCTGCCGATGCTCGCTGGCTTTGAGTTGCCGGCGCTCCCCGACGATTGGGCGGCTGTGCCAAGCGTCGAGGTTGATTCCCTGACAGTGACTGGACCTGACCCGGACGGCGCCTGAAGGTCAAGGACTGTCAAAATGACTCACTGAAATAGCAAACACCGATGCGCGCCTGTGTGCAGGCGCCGCCTCCCAGAAGAGAAGGAGCAACAGGCATGGCCCTGTCCAAAGCTATCTTTACGCAATCGAATCGCCTGCTGGCGCTCAATACCCCGCTGGGGGAGAACCGCCTGATCGCCGAGACGCTGGAAGGCTTCGAGTCGATCGACGAAGGGGGTTTCCGCTTTGAGCTAACGGTCTTGAGCGATGACGCGCACATCTCCTTGAAGAGCCTGATCGGCCAGCCGGTGCGCCTGGATGTGCAGACCCAGCAAAGCCGCACCGAGCTTCGCCCGCTGCACGGGCATGTGACCGAGATGGCGTATGAAGCGAGCAACGGCGGCTTGGCGCGCTACCGGCTGGTGATCGAGCCGTGGCTGGCCTTTTTGCGCTGGCGCCAGGACAGCTTCGTGTTCCAGGACATGACCGTCTTTGAGATCGTTGAGAGCGTCTTTGCCGACTACCAGGGCCAGGGCAGGCTGACCCCGAAGTGGCGCTGGGAGATTCTCGACCGCAGCCGCTACCCGAGGCGCGGCATCACCTGCCAGTACCAGGAGAGCGATTTCGCGTTCGTGCAGCGCTTGCTCGCAGAGGAGGGGTTATTTTTTTGGTTCAAGTCTGAGAAAGACGACAGCCCCGCCTTGGGCGCTCATACGCTGGTGATAGCCGACCACAACGGCGCTTTCAAGCCCAATGCCCAAAGCGCCATCCGCTTCCACCGCGCCGACGCCACCGAAGCCGAGGACACGATCCAGACCTGGAATGCCAAACGCCAGATTCGCACCAATCGCCTGGTCACGCAAAGTTGGGACTACAAGACCTTGAGCACCCGCGAGCAGCGCCTGAGCGGGGCAGGCGCCGCCACCCGCACCCTGGCCTGGAGCGACGACCCCGGCGGCTACGCCTGGGAGAACGACGCCCAGGGCAATCGCCTGATCAAGAACGCCATCGCCGCGCTCGAACTCAGGGACAAGTGCTTCGATGCCGTC